>CAYIOW010000007.1:0-29802 GCA_964365275.1 uncultured Gammaproteobacteria bacterium | reverse complement strand
TTGCATGCCTTAAACACGCCGCCAGCGTTCATCCTGAGCCAGGATCAAACTCTCAGATATAGTCCCGACGCTAATCTTGCGAAAAGCGCGCGGGCTCTGTCTAATTTTGACATTGCAATCATTCAATTGGAGTTGAATGATTATCTGGCTTCAAGAAAGTTGTAATGGGCGAAGTGGCGGAATTGTAGCGGAGTGGCTGGAAGGTGTCAAGGAAAGGGAGGAAGGGGGAAGTATGGAAGAGGGGAAGGGTCTGGATACCGTATAGACGACCAACTGTGGCGTTCCCTGACGATAAAAATAGGCCGGCATCGCGGATGGTTCCACGGCGCCGGTTACAAGAGTCAGAAGTTCGGGTTCCACCCCCTCTGTTGCCACGCCAGAACTCCTCGCGTCGGCGTGTGAATGAGGCGGCTTCGTTTCCGGAGCCACTCCTTGAACTTTGCGTGCCACTTCTGCGTCCGCATCGTACCTCCGTTGTTTGCGGATTTCAGGACGCGCATACTTTATTAGAAGTGAAAGAGAATGTCAAAAAAACACAAAAGACCGGCAAAGCCGGTCTTTTGTGTTGCGATTTTTTATATCGTTAGGTCGTCTACGGCGGAGGTGTCTACCGGCACCTCGGTTGGCGCAGATGTTGCAACCGGTCTATCTGTGCGAACTCTTGGTCCGCGAGATCCCTCCGGTTCAATAATCTTCAATGTAACTCGCGCATTGCTCTTCGCGCCAACTATGCGGAGCAAGGTGCGAACGGCTCTGGCGGTTTGCCCCTCTTTACCGATAACATACCCCATATCCTCCGGGTGAACGGTCAAGCTGATAAGCACTCCGCGTTCATCTATCGTGCGCTCCGTTTTCACTGCCTCCGGGTGGTTCACAATCGCCTTTATGACTGTGTCCACGAACTGCTGGTCCTGTTCCATACAAACATTACTTCAATAAGATGAATTAATGGTGCAAGTATAGCAGGAAATGGACGGGAGGTCAACGGTGGGTTATTATGCCGAAATGCGTATAGATATTCTGACAATTTTTCCCGAAATTGTTTCTCCGTATCTGGAGGCATCTATTTTGGGACGGGCGAAGAAAGCGGGGGTTAAGCTATCTGCCGTGAATCTTCGCGATTTTGCGAGAGACAAGCATTCAACGACAGACGACACGCCGTATGGTGGCGGTCCGGGAATGGTTATGCTTGTAGAGCCGATTGATAGAGCGGTACGAGCATTAAAGAGTCGCGGAAGAAAAAAGAAAGTTCGTGTAATCCTCACTTCGGCTTCAGGCAAGATTTTTACTCAAGCAGACGCGCGCCGTCTTTCAAAATACGACCACTTAATATTCATCGCCGGTCGTTACGAAGGCGTGGACGAAAGGGTTGAAGAGCATATCGCAGACGAGTCGCTTTCCATCGGGAACTATGTTCTAACCGGAGGCGAGTTGCCGGCGCTTGTGATGACAGATGCCGTCGTTCGTCTTCAAAAAGGAGTACTTGGAAATGCTGAAACTCTCTCCGACGAATCTCACAACACCGAAGGCGTACTTGAATATCCGCAATACTCCAAGCCCGCTAAATACAGAAAATGGGATGTGCCTAAAATCCTACTATCCGGCGACCATAAAAAAATTAATGAGTGGAGGGAAGAACACCGTAAGTCCGCCTAATCTCTGTCAGCGGGTTCGTTTCAGGAAAAACTCGCGGGCGCCGTTTAGGTCGCGCATCATAGATTCGGCGGCGCGTTTTGAGTCGGGATTATTTTCGCGGACGAATTTATCAGGATGAAAATCCTTCACAAGTTCACGATGTCTCGTTTTAACAAGCTTGTTTTGTTCGTTGGCGGCGAGCAACCTAAATTCGGATGCGGATATTCCAAGCAAGTTTAAATAGTACGCTTCATTTTTTACAACGCTAATTTCCGGTTCTTTTCTCTTTCGGTCTTCGGTCGGATTGAGTTTCCGCACGCGTTCCGCCACAGAGAATATTAGGTTGCCACTTTTTCTGGCATTATAGTACCCGGGTTCATCGTGCCAAGCATAGAAGTTAAACGAAAATGGAATCGCGCAGTCCTTCGGCAGAGAAAACTTTCGCTTATTATGCGCATTATTTTCAATCAGAATTGAATGCAGAAATATGTCCAGCGATGTTTTTAAGTCAATCGGCGGTAAAGATACTTCACGATACGACTCAAATTCATGGTTTAAGAAACGCTCCGTCGCTTTTACTCTGATAATTGGCGTAATTCTGTCCCGCTCAACGCGCATTGTATAGTCCTGTAAATCACGAATATCGTTCGGCTCATCTTTCGCGTGTTTTTCTATCGCTTTCAAAAGCTCCCGTTCAACGAATTCAAAAAAGTATCCTCCCTCGTATTCCAGAGTTTCATATTTCAGCGACTCATCAACCACGGTTAATTCGCGCATTCGCAATTCAAGCGCTTCAAATATTGATTTTTGTATCGCGTCTATTACATTTGCGGCTTTTGCGAACTCACGCACATCTTCCAAGGTTCCAATATCTGCACTTAGCTCCGATGTGTTATATGAGACCGGGGTTCCGCCGCTTGTTACGCCCGGCATCTTTTTTATTTTTTGCCTTAACGAGAGAGACGGCAGAGCGAATAATCTGTGGAACAGTTTTTCAATTTGTGTCATGTCAAATTCTGGATTGCCACTTCCGGTAATTCGCAGGTTGCCTGATGCGTATAAGGTGTTTATCGCTTGTTCTGCTGGGTGACAAATCAGCTTATGGGATGCTTCCAGCGCCAACTCACCCTTACCGCCAATAATTACACGGATGTATTTTGGGTCGCCAGTGTCTGTGCGCGCTTGGTCATATATTTTAAGCGCCTCTGCGGTTTCTCGAATCAATCCGCGGTTTACTCCTTTCCATTCGGGGTCTTCGGTAGCTTGTCGTATGGAATCAGTCAGCGCTTCTATGCGGTTTTTCTCATATACGCGGGCCTCTCTTCTTAACGGTCGCTCTGATTTGTTTGGTTCGTCGGTAATTTCAAGGAAACTGAACAAATCATCGCGCAGCGTATCAATGGGGCGCGCTTCTTTTTGTGTGTCTGTTAAAGAAGGGACGCTGTCAAACGGCGAATGTTCTGCTCGTTTCATACAGCGAGTATTATAACCTGTCGTTGAAATCAATGTAAACGAAAACGACCCGTCTTGGGTCGTTTTCAGTTATGCGGTTGGAGCTTCTCCTTTTGGTTTCTTGGCCTCGAGTTTCGCCTTGCGTTTTTTTGAAATGCGGACCGCCTTTGCTTTTTCTCCCTTCAGAAGTCCTTGATTAATGAGCATATTTTTTACCGTTTCTGTCGGTTGAGCACCAACGGAAAGCCAATATTTCACGCGCTCCGCGTTTATGGAATACCGCTTTTCTTTGCCGCGCAGATTAATCGTGCCGATGACTTCTTTATATTTGCCCCATGGATCGCGCGCTTTTTCGGTTACGATAAGCCGGAAAGTCGGCTGCTTTTTCTTTCCAGTTCGGGACAGTTTCAGAGACAACATGTTTTAGGTGATAAATAAATGAGTTTTGAGCACTTTCGTGATTGCGGGATAGTAGCGAAAGCAGCTGTTTCTGTCAACGCCGCATCGCGTCTCCTTTCGCAACATCTTCCAATTTCACGGACAACACGCGGGAAACGCCGTCGTTTTGCATAGAAATGCCATAGAGAACATCTGCGGTGTGCATGGTCGCGCGGTTGTGGGTAATCAGAATGAACTGTGTCTTGGGACGAAGTTCCTCAACGATTTTGGCGAAGCGCCAGGTATTCGCTTCATCAAGCGCCGCGTCAACTTCATCCAGTATAACGAAAGGGGAAGGGTTGGTTGCCATAACGGCGCAGAGTAATGCGATTGAAGTGAGTGCCCGTTCGCCACCGGAAAGGAGGTTTATGGATTTGAGTCGTTTTCCGGGAGGCGTTGCAGAAATGTCAATGCCTATAACACTATCGCTCCTCTCTGCCTCTCTGCTTTCTTGCTTCTCCTCATCGTCTTCCATTTCCGAAGCCATAATTTCTTCCAAAGAAGCCATTCCTCCCTGAAACAAAATCTTAAAATAGTGTTCAAAATGTTTTTGAATTTCACGAAACGCCACGGATGATTGTTTTTGAATATCGCCGTCCAATTCTTTTACCAGTTTTCTTGTGTCATACAGCGCTGAAACGAGGTCGGCGATTTGGTTTTCTAAAAACTCGTGTCTTGTTTTCGTTTCTTCATATTCCTTCACCGTCTCTTGGTCAATACCGCCTATTTGTTCCAATTTTTGGCGAAGGGAGAGCAGTCGTGGGTGGAGCTCGTCAATATCCGCTTTCTCTTTCACGGCGCGGACATTTTCTATCACATCTTTCGGTAAAACATCCTTCATTTCTTTTCCGAGCGCTTCCAAACGCGCTTCCAGCCGTGCCTCCTCAACTTTGTGCGTGTTGGCTTTTTCCTCTTCAGCGTGAACTTTTTCTTGCGCGATAAGCAGACGATGTTGTAACGCGATGAATGTTTTCTTTTCGGTGTTTGCCGCCTCGGCCGTTGTGTTCATATCTTGCCGAACCGTAGTTAATTCCGCGACTATTTTCGCGTCCTCCTCTTCAAGTTCTTTTTGTTTCTGAAGAGTCGCTGCGTCGATTTTCTTTGCTTCTGGTGTCGGTTTTTTCAATCGCCCCAATAGTTCCTCGGACTCGTCAAGCGTATCGTCAATATCCTTCTCGGAAAGCTCTCCACTCTTGAGCTTGCTTTTGATTATCGTGAGTCGTTTGAATAATCCTTCAACCGCTTCAAGTATTTTTTGGAATGGAAGCGGTGTCCACGATATTTCCTGCGCGGCGGATACTTCGGCGTTTTTTTTCAATTCAAACAATTCTTCGCGCGCTGACTCGCGTTTTTCCTGAAGCTCGTCATATCGTCTCTGAAGTATCGTGAGTCCATAAACTCCGTTGTCTTCTGTTTTTTCCTCCTTCTCTATATTCTCAAACTTTATTTTTTCCGCAGACAATATTTCTCGCTCGGTTTGAAGTTCCGCCTCAATCGTTTTTAAGATTTCCTTTTCGCGAGAAAGTTCGCTTGAATGCGTGTGCCACAGCGAACCGTAAAAAGATATTGATACGCGGCGAAGTTCCGCCTCAATCTCTTCCCGCTCTCCAAGTCGTTTTGTCAGTCGCCGCAAGGTGGTTAGTCGTGGAGTAAGTTCTTGCACGAGCAATTCCGCTTGCGTGAGATTTTCTTCGGTGCGGTGAATTTTTAGGAGCGATTGATGTCGTTTCAGTTGGAGCGGTTTCACGCCGGTTGCGTCGTCAAAAAAACTTTTTCTCTCTTCAGGAGATGCCGCGAGAATATGGTCAACCTGCCCTTGTCCGACCACCGAATAGCTTTTTTGCCCGACATTCGCTTGAGCTAACAGCATTTGTATATCAATCAGCCGCGCCGATTGCCCGTTGACCTCATATAACGATTCGCCGTCGCGATAAAGCCGCCTTGAAACGGTAAGTTCGGAGAACTCAATCCCTTCAATGCCCGAGACATCGGCGAATGTGAGTGTTACTTCGGCAAATCCGGAACGCGTTTTGCCGTCTGAACCGGAAAAAATGACATCCTCCGATGTTTTCCCACGCAAGGTTTTGATACTTTGTTCCCCCAATACCCAACGAATTGCGTCCGCTATATTGCTTTTGCCCGAACCATTAGGTCCCACGATGGCAGTAATTGCGTGGCGGCTTTCCTTTGGGTCAGGAAAACGAAGAGTGGTCGCTTTCGCGAATGTTTTGAAACCCTGCAGGGACAATTCCTTCAGATACATGCGGGAAGTATACAGAGAAGCGGGGAAGCAGAGAAGGGAGGATATTTGGTATTTTGGGGATAAATGTACACATTATTGACCCGCCGCGTTTGTTCGGCTATGCTCCGGTGTTCTAATATTCTAATGACGGATGTATTCAAAAATATTGAAGAGGCGGTGAAAGAGGCGAATCATGTGCTTCTTGTTACTGACACAAGACCCGATGGAGATACCTTTGGGTCTAGTTTGGCATTTGCGGAGTGGTTGCGCGGACTTGGAAAGCGTGTTTTGCATTTTTCGCCGTCTCCGATTCCGTCGGCATTTTCGTTCATACCGGGTGTTTGCGAGATTACCGAGAATGTATCGGTATTGTCAGACGACAAAATTGACCTTGTTTGCACTTTTGATTCGTCCCGAGCCGAAGCAATGTTGCCGCTGGTTGAACGGGCAAGAGAGAACGCGCGGCTGATTGTATTTGACCATCACGCCGCCAATTCTCGTTTTGGCGACATCAATGCGGTTTTTCCCGAAGCGGCGTCCACATGCGAAGTAGTTTATGATTTTTTCAAAACCCGCGACATTCGTATCTCTTCGGACACGGCGAAATGTCTGCTTGTCGGCATGATGACCGACACGCATGTTTTCGGAAACGCAATGACGGTGTCGTCAACATTTAAAAAAACCGGCGAACTGCTCCTGCTTGGCGGCAATTTATCGCGAGTCGTAAACCGCGCAGTGGCACAAACATCATTGTCGCGGCTTCGTCTCTTGGGGAAGGTGTTTGAAAGATGCGTGTCGTTTCCGAAAATCGGCGCTGTAGCAACTTATCTTCTTCAATCCGATTTGGACGATACCGGAACGACGGACGAAGACGCGATGGAATTCATTGACTACATTTCTAGCGTGCTTTCAACCGAAGTCATTTTCTTTTTCAAAGAGTTACCGTTTGGGAAGGGCGTGAAAGTCAGCATGCGTTCATCTGGCCCTGATATGTTACCGCTCGCGGCGGCGTTTGGCGGAGGCGGACACAAGCAATCATGCGGGTTTACTTTGGGGGACGGTAGGCGGTAGATAGTGTTATATCCATAGACGAGACAACAAACAACTATCATTTCTCGTTTGCTCGCATCCACCATCTACCAAACACCGTCTACCCCTGGTATACTATCCCCACTATGTCATATCTTATTCCTACGGTCATTGAAAAAACCTCGTTCGGCGAACGCGCCTACGACATTTATTCGCGTCTGTTGAAAGACCGCATAATCTTCCTCGGCGGGGCGATTGATGACGCCGTTGCGAACACGGTTATTGCGCAGATGCTTTTTCTTGAAAGCGAAGACAAGACAAAAGACATTAAACTGTACATTAATTCTCCCGGCGGGAGTGTTACTGCCGGTTTGGCGATTTATGACACGATGAATCTGATTAAGCCGGATGTGTCAACGATTTGTGTCGGGATGGCGGCGTCAATGGGAGCGTTTATATTGTCGTCAGGCGCAAAAGGAAAGCGATTCGCCTTGCCGAATTCCGAGATTATGATTCACCAGGTTTTGGGCGGCGCGCAGGGGCAGGCGACTGACATTAAAATTCACGCCGAGCGGATTTTACAGATAAAGGATTTGCTGAACAAGATTTTGGCCAGGAATACCGGACAGGATTTGAAGAAGGTTACGAACGATACGGAACGAGATTACTTTATGGATGCGGATTCGGCTAGGAAATATGGTATTGTGGACAAGGTTTTCGGCTCTTGACCTATTTCAGATAATGTGGTAAATTGCACGGTCTGAAAAGGAGACAGACGGACCGGAGTATGTTCCGCCCAGGTCAGCGCACACGACAAGCATGGGGATGTCTTCGCGGATTAATCCGGCTTCGGCTCGATTTTTCCTCATTCGATGTCCTCTTGTGCGCTGTTCTAGACGGAGCATAAAAGCATCCCGAAAACGGGATGCTTTTGATTATTACACCGATATTGCGTCTACGACGCCGGCGCGGCAGACGATTCAGCCGCTTTCTTTGCGTCTATCTCTTCTTGTGTGGCGCCGACCAAACATATTTCCGGAAGAGGGCGGTAGTTGCTCGTAAAAGTTTTTTCTGTCTTTGTCCGGTCCGCGCGCTCTATCGTATAGACGAATGATGTTACGGCTCCCGGGTGAGCCGACTGGCATTTTCTTTCGCCCGGCGCTATTTCAACAGTAAATGTTTCGCGTCTTTCTCCTGCCGGTGTCCACGACCGGACGATTGGCGGCGAATAAGAACCGCGTCTTCCGTCCGCGGTTCCCCAAAATGTGTATTTCAAACTTTTGTCATCCTCGTTCATCTTTGCTTCAAACAAAATGTAATGCCCGGTATCGTTCAGGAACTTAAGGTCTGGCGCCGGTTCATAGATTGTGGCGTCCGTGCCGGGTTTTCCGTTTGACGGGTCGTTGTAATAGTTTACGACGAGCGAATGATTTTGCCGTTCAACAATCGGAAGTCCGGAATTCATTGCGGCTCTGAATGTCGTCGTTCCAATTTGGCAGAGCCCGCCCGCGACCTCCGGTTTTATCTCATCGCCCTTAATAACCATCTCCGGAAAATAACCGTCTTCAAGCGTGAACGGGCGCAATGCGGCGATAAGAGAGAAGGTCTCATCCGGCGCGATGATAAGCCCGTTTAATTTTGAAACGCCGTGGCGAATATTTTTTATTCTGTTCGCCGGGCTTCCTTTATAGCTTGAAGTCCCGACACCTAGCATATTTTGTATGCCAAGCCGATTAGCTTTCGCGGTGGTGATTTCCGGCTCTTTGACAACAACGACAAGAGTGATAGCCGCATCGTTACCGGTTGTTAAAAGCGCCGCTTCAAAAATGACTTTGCTTGCTTCAGTATTCAACGCTCTGCCGTCAACGCTTGAAGCAAAATCTGTTACACGGTTGTTTTCCATCACGAATCGCGCATTTTGCGGTTCTGTATCAATAATTTTCGCCAATTCGCCAAGGACGACATCCGCCTTATCATTTAATCCGAGTATCGGTTTATTGCCGTCAATCTTTGGAGCAAGCATTAATGACAACTCTTGCGCGGAGACGGTTTTTTTGTACGATTCAAAATGCGACGGTTCGTATATAAGCGTAAATGGAGCGCGATTCAATGCGGCGAGCGCGCCAGGAATCAACGCCTTCGTTTGTTCTTTTGATATTTTCGGCCGCGAGTTTCTGACAGCGATTTTTATCGGAGCGATTTCCAATTGCCGAACTGCCGAAGTGAGCTCCTTAGTCGCTTTGTCAATGTCAAAGACGAAACCTGTCGTGCCTTCCGCGACGAGCGCCGTCCATTCATTGTCTCGTTGCTCAAAAACGAATGACGGTTCGCTCGCCGGCTTATATGATTCAGGGAAACGGGCCATAAGCTCATCCTCAAAAGAGAAGCCGCTCATTGATATGCTCGGAAGAATCAGACCGCCGCGATTCGCGAGTCGTATCGTTTGGTCTATTCGTTTCAACGCGCCTCCGTTTCTTCCGTAAGCGAACGCTTTCTTCAACGCTTCGTCCAGATTCAAAACTATCATATCGCGCGAAGAATCGGGGTCCGAAGCCGAGAATGTTCTAAGCGGTATGACGCTTTTTTGTCCGTTAACGGAAACCGACAGGCCTTGCGACAATAATTCGTCAGCTCTCTCGCGAACCAATCTTGCGCCCTCTTCGTAAGTAAGTCCGCCGACTGAAACGCTCCCGATTTTTAAGCCGGGATAAAATTTGTTTTGAAACGCAAAAGCGAAGGCGATGCCAAAGACGATGAAAATGCCGGCCAAAGTCGCCAACGAAAAAGCGACGCCGATTAATACGCGGTTTCGCATTTCCTGTTCCGTGTTCATTTATTTTTCTTGAATCTTTAGAACGCGCCCGCCACGATTTGCTTTTGGAACGATTATTGTCAGAATGCCGTTTTCAAGCGAGGCCTCGGCTTTTTGGCCATCAACGGCAACCGGTAAAACGACACTGCGCGAAAACGCCCCCCAAAAGCATTCTTCAATATGCACCGTGCCCGAACTCATTCTCCGATCTCTTCTGCGCGCGCCGCGAATCGTGATCATATCCGGGTCAACTGAAATCTCCAGGTCTTTTGCGGCGACTCCGGCTATTGCCGATTGTATGATGATGGCGTCTTCGGTTTCAAAAACATCAATTGAAAGTTGTCCTTCCGGCGAAGCCACAAGGGTGTTCAGATTGGTCTGGTCGAGCGTCTTGATTGGAATCATACTTACATTATATGCTGTGCGAACATGAACGGCAACACAACATTGAATAGAGAGCTGGCTGTATGGTCAGATTATGCTTTGGAGGACTCCGGAGGGTTGTTGAAGTGTGAACGGTTCGGTGGTGTTGTTTTGGTCAGGCCGGAAGCGCAGGCAATTTGGGCGAGGGAAGACGAAGAGAGTTTTAAGACGGCGAAGGCGGTGTTTGAACAGAAAGGGGAGGACGGTTCGTGGAGAGTTCGAGGAGAGATGCCGGAGGATTGGACGGTGAAATGGGAGAATTTAGTATTTCGTTTACGATTGTCATCTTTCAAACATACTGGGATTTTTCCGGAGCAAGCGGCGAACTGGGCGTATATTCGGGCGAATGTTAAGCCGAAATCAAAGGTTTTGAATTTGTTTGGATATACCGGCGGGGCGACGCTTGCGGCATTGTCGGTTGGCGCTGAAGTTGCGCATGTTGACGCGAGTAGATCCGCTGTAACTTCGGCGAAAGAAAATGCCGTGCTCTCCGGTTTCGCTGACAGGCCGGTGCGGTGGCTCGTGGAGGATGCGATGAAGTTTGTTGAACGAGAGGGTCGTCGCAACCATTATTACGACGCAATCATTATGGACCCTCCGGCATTTGGGCGCGGGCCGAATAAAGAGGTTTGGCAGTTTGAAAAGGGGTTGGTGGATTTGCTCCTTGGTTGTAAAAAGGTTCTTCACACCGAGCACGGACAAATTTTATTGAATGCATACTCGCTTGGTTTTCCTGCGCTCGCCGTGGAGCAAACAGTGCGAAGCGTTTTCCCGAAACTGCGAGAGGTTACAACCGTGGAACTCGTTCTTCGTGAGAATACAAAGAGAAAGTTTTTGTTGCCGGCGGGACTCACGGTTAGAGCCAGCGTATGAGGGTGCTGTTTGAGGATAACCACTGCATAGCGGTTATGAAACCGCATGGCGTGTTAACGCAAGGGGACAAGACGGGCGACCCGTCTCTTTTTGACGAGGTGAAGAAGTATCTGAAAGAGAAGGGGAATAAAAAAGGCGAGGCGTTTCTAGGTCTCGTTCACCGTTTAGACCGACCTGTCGGTGGCGTCGTTGTTTTTGCGAAGACGAGTAAAGGAGCGGCGCGATTGTCGGAGCAGTTTCGCGCGCATAAGGTCGTAAAGACATACTGGGCTATCGTGGAAGGTAAACCAAATGAGAGCGAGGGTGTCGTCGTGTCGTGGCTGAAGAAAGACGAGCGCACTAATACGGTTCACTCGTATAAAAAAGAAACAGACGGTGCGTTGCGCGCCGAGCTTCATTATCGTGTTTTGAAGACGCGAGACGACAAGTCGTTGGTAGAGATAACTCCGAATACAGGCAGACCGCATCAAATTAGAGTTGCGATGCGGTCGCTCGGCTGTCCGATAGTTGGCGACTTGAAATATGGTTCAACGACCTCGTTAGGCCACGCAATTGCTTTATTCGCTCGTTCATTGTCTTTTAAGCCGGTTGTGGGCGGAAATCCTATTACTGTTGTTGCCGAACCGGAGCTTTCGCTATTTGAGGGCGATTGACGCGATGAGATAAATTGGCTACACTCGCCTCCGTTCCGGCTCCATCGTCTAACGGTCAGGACACGGGCTTTTCAAGCCTGTAATCCGGGTTCAATTCCCGGTGGAGTCACCAACAATAAACGCTAAGATTTTCTCGGCGTTTTTTTGTTTGTGTTACAATCTATCAAGTTGATGAGAACTATTATTAATCTGTCTTAATATATGCAAGAAGGCAAAGGCGCGGAGGCGGAAAGAGCGAAAGATTATTTACTACTTGAAGAGTATGTTATGCTGTATAAGAAATGGTTGACGAATGTTCGTGATACCTGGCAGGTTTCTGACACAGAGCAAACAGACGCTAATAGAAAAATTATTTCTGCACACGACCGTGGAATTCTTGACATGTCGCTTGAATCGTTGGATAAAACCGAGCTTAACGCAAAGATGTTTGGTAATGGGACTATCCTTAGAATCATAGGGCCTATGCTTGTTAATAATTTGTCAACCGGTAATTCACTAGTGAACGATCGTAATTATATTGAAAGAGTGGTGGGTGCACTTATTGTACAAGCGAGGAAGGTATTTGGAGAACTCCGGGGTGATAGATAATTATCAAAAAGTTTCGGGGTGTGAAAGATGCCGTAAAATCCGGTGTCTTTTTTACAAAAAAACCACCCGCCGCGAGAACCGCTAGCGAGTGAAGTAGGCGAAGGCGTCGGCTATGAACAGCACGACTGCGGCGGCCCAGAAAATGCGGGCCGTCCATGCGCTGACGGGCTGTGAGGTGTCGTCATCCTCCAGCTCGCGAAGACCTTCTTCGTGCGATGGCCATGGGAAGGTCTCGCATGAGTCGTAATCGTCGTCGTTCCGGAGAGGGTTGAACCTCTCCTCGTCTGCGGGCCGGACTTCCTCCGGAATGGTCCGAATGCTTCTGATATCAACCGTTTGTGTCTCATTGAACATCTTTCCTCCTCGGAAAGTGAAGTGGACGAGAGCGTATAACACTTGGCGGTTTGAGTCAATGGGTTGACCTTCGTTTGGTTTTGTTGTTAAATATGGTCGCTGTGTTCCTTTCCCCGCGGAGGTTCTATGCGGAAGCGTAAGCAGAAGCTGAAGTTGAGCAGTGTGAAAAAGCCGTCGGCTATTCGGCGGATTCGCGCCTGCTTGGTGCGGATTCAGGCCCTGTTTCACAAGACGGGCGACCCAATGGACCGCGTGTCTTTGCCGGTTTTAGAGGTTGCGCGACAGACGGGTCTGACACGAACCCGTACGCAAAATCTCATAGAAGGGATGCGACCGATTCGGTGCTTGGACCATCCGAAAAGGTTGCTGAAGACGCAGTCGTTCATTGTTGCGGCGACCGTAAAAAGTCCACTTGCAACAAAAACGGCGTTCGCGATTCTACTGGCGGGTCCGCAAATCACTTCCCGCTTGCTTCAAGGAATCCTGTGCAGGATGGGGCTCAAAGTGAGCAGACGCGTAGCACGCGAACTGGTGTGGGAGTTCCACCACCCGGAAGAGAAAAAACGCCTGAAGAAAAAAGGCGGGCGGCAGTACGGTTCTTGACCCGGCGCGTCTGCGCTAGGGTCGTTTTTATTTTCAAGTGTAATTTTTTCCCGACCGCGAAAAAGTTACTAAGGTTAATTACAGTAGAACTTTCTCGTTTGGATGAGATGTGCACGATAAGTCCTATATAAAAAACCGCCCGGCGCCGAGGAGTGTGGCGACGGGCGGGCTAGCGGAATCGGACGAGTACGCGGGCTCCGAGGTGGAGTCCGGCGTTCCCGCCCCCAAGGAGAACCTCTGCGGTTGGGAAGGTATGGTCGTTCACCTTCACTTCAACCGCCACCTTGAAGAGGCCGGAGACGACTACGACAGGTCGTTCACCGGTTT
Source organism: uncultured Gammaproteobacteria bacterium (assembly GCA_964365275.1). Classification (GTDB taxonomy): domain Bacteria; phylum Patescibacteriota; class Patescibacteriia; order UBA9934; family UBA11717; genus CAYIOW01. Next base: position 16,373 of record CAYIOW010000007.1, on the reverse strand, counting down.
GCTTCGTGAACTCGGTTGACGCGCCACCTCCGAGGAGAAGGCGAATGCGACCGCGCTCCGGAAGCGCGCCCAGGATCGTGAGGTCTCCACCCGGAAGGACGAAGGTGTATCCGCCGTAGCCAGCAAACGCGAGGTTCACGGCCGCGTGGATTTCCGCCTTGCCGCCGAGCGGAATTGCTCCCTCAACGCTCGGCCCTCCGTAAACGGTTCGGGAGAGAAGCATTGCGCCTCCTCCAACACCGATTCCTCCGCCAACCGTCGTCTTCACGACCGCCGGCTTCTGGGTCGCGAAATCGTGAAAGACAAACGGCGCCGCCGTTGCCTTCACGAACCAGGTGTACGCGGTCGGTTGGTTTTCCACGAAGTTCATCACTGTAAACTCCTTCGCGTCCATCCGGTCAAAGGTGGCGCGAAGGACTTCCTCGTCCTTCTTGTCAACCGGACCGCCGAGAACAACGGTGAGCCATCTCGGCTTGGCAACGAACACTAGCGCGTCGTCTTCGGCGAAGAAACAGGCGCCGCGGACTTTTCCATCACTGTCTTTCCACTGCGCGAGATGAAGTCCGAGGTCTGTCTCTGTCGGTGTTCTCCCGTCTATCTTGACCTCGGTGTCAGCGAGGTTTACGACAGGTGCGGGAGGGTGGGTCGGATGGAGAGCGCGCTCGGCGAACGCCAGCTTCTCCTCCAAAAACAGGAGCTTGCCGTTCGGCGGATAGCTCTCGTCCCAGACGGTCGCCGGGTTTGAAACCAGCGATTGTCGGAAGAACGCCTGCGCATACACCTTTTCGTCTTCGCGGTACGAAGACAAGATGCCGCGCAAGAAGAAGAGCCGCCCTATGAGCTCGCCTACGACGAATTCGGACAGGCAAGGAAGCGCGCGCTCGGTGTCAACAAGCTGGCGTTCCGCCTCTTCAAGCTCCAGCTCGTCCAGCACGGCGTTCGCCAGAACGAGCTTGCTGTTCAATTCCTCCGGAGAAATCGGTTCGCCGTCGCAATAGCGGATGCCGCGAATTGCAGCCATCACGCCGCCGACTCCTGGGAACAGCCCGTCGTCAAAGCGGCGAAACTCACGCTCCGAGTCGGACTCCGGCAGGCGCTTTGCGAGCGCTATCGCCGCTTCCCTGGACCCGCCTTCGTATAGGACGACGGAGTCGCCGGCGAAGGCGTCTGAAAACACGAGGGAGGCCAGAATCGCCCCCCAGCATGACATGAACCGCATGAGGCCTCCTTTGGTTGTTTATTGCGCGGAATGCGCAACAGGTGAGCGTATGGTTTTCGGGCGTTTTTGTCAATTCCCGCGCGGTCTGCTACATTTCGCCAATGCGTATTCTTGCGATTGAGACATCTTGCGACGAAACGGCAGTCGCTCTCATTTCAAACGATGGTGGTAGGTTTTTGGTTGAAGAATCGCTCGTGTCTTCCCAAATAGCAACCCACGCCAAGTATGGCGGAGTCGTTCCGGAGGTTGCCGCGCGTCTGCATGTTAAAGTTTTGCCAAGAATGATAGAAGTGCTCACGAACTGGAAGTCAACGGGAATTGACGCGGTTGCGGTTACAGCCGGTCCCGGTCTTGCAACCTCTCTTCGTGTAGGTATTGAAACCGCAAAAGCGCTCACTGTGTCGTGGGGCGTACCTCTTGTTCCGGTAGACCACATTGAAGGCCACATCTTCGCTAACTTCCTTGTCTCGCCAGATTCCAAATTCCTCAATTCCTCAATTCCTCAGTTCCCGGCACTGTGTCTAGTCGTCTCCGGCGGCCACACAGAACTTGTGCTGATGAAATCGTTCGGTGAATACGAAATTATCGGACGAACGCGGGACGACGCGGCTGGAGAATGTTTTGATAAATCGGCGGCATTGCTCGGACTTCCATATCCTGGAGGTCCTGAAATTTCTTGCGCGGCGGAAAACGGAAGACGGTACGCTTACGAATTGCCAAGACCGATGATTGATTCTCCGGACTTTGATTTTTCTTTTTCCGGATTGAAGACGGCAATGAAGAGGTTAGTGGAAGATGTGTCGTTTGAAAGAAACGACAATACCATTGCAGACGCCTCCGCATCGTTTGAAGAATCTGTTGTTGATGTTCTGATTTCAAAAACGCGCCGCGCGGCGGAGACATATTCTGTTGCTTCAATTTTATTATGTGGCGGTGTCGCGGCGAATAAACGACTGCGCGAGCGACTAGTTGCTTCGTTTCAAAACACATCAGTCGTAGTTATGATTCCAGAATTAAAATATGCCGGAGACAATGCCGCCATGATTGGCGCGGCTGGGCTTATGCGTTTGGGTTTTGGTCAAACTGCCGCTGACCCTTATTCTGTTGATGCTTATCCGAGCCATCAAATTGGTGGAGTGTGGGACTAATAAGACCTATATGACCAATAGAACCTATACTACGAGCACAACGGACGCAATGTTTGCACTTGCGGAGAATTTGCTCCCGCAATTAGTGGAAGCGAAAATAGTTTTTTTGAAAGGAGAGCTTGGAAGCGGGAAGACGACATTTGCGCAGGGAGTTGGGAAGGCGCTCGGTATATCGTCTCCGCTTCGCAGTCCTACATTTACGCTGGTTAATGTGTATGAGATTCAAGGACACGAGAAGGTGAGACGGCTCGTCCACGCAGACCTGTATCGTTTAGAATCGGTTGACCGTCATTCTTGGCGCGACCTTGGGCTTGAAGAATATGCCGCCGAACTTGGCACGCTTGTTTTGGTTGAATGGCCGGAGCGTCTTTTATTTATTCCTGAAGGACACACTGTTCATTTCTTGGTTCGGAAAGATGTGCACAGCGTTCAGTTTAATTAGTGGTGTCTATAGAAGAGTACATCGTGTCATAGATAACGAACACGCCGTAATGAATGAATCTTAGTAGTATCACTATTTGTCCGGTCGGACAAATAGTGATACTGAAGAATTTACTTTTTCTAATAACTTTTTGTGACGCGATTTTTGCAATAGTAAAAATCGCGTCACAGTTATATTACGGGATAAAGTGGTTTTGGAACGATGGAAGTATCTTTCGTGAATAATGTTAAATCTTTTAATTAATGCGGGTTAAAGCAACTATTGCGGCGGTGTCGGCGCGAAGAGCGAAGTCGCCGAGAGAAACGATTGGAATTTTTTTGTGTTCGGCGAATGCAACCTCGTCTTCCGTGAAACCACCCTCCGGGCCAATCAAAATTGTTGCCGGGCGCGACATCTTGACCCTTTCAATGGGTTCAAAACTTCCCAAATGACAAACCAGCGGGTTTGGATGCTTTTCAATTACCTCCTTGAATGAATGGACGGGTTCCAGCATAGGTAACCACGCGCGGCCGGACTGCTCCGCCGCCTCCTTTATTATCAGCTCCCATCTTGGCGGAGTTGCGTCTGGGCGTTTTATGACGCGCTCGGTTGTCATTGGAATAATCGCCGACACGCCAAGCTCGGTTGCTTTTTCAAGCACGAAACGCATACGGTCGTTTTTCAAAATCGCGATGGCAAGCGCGGCCGCAGTGGGGCGAACTTGCGCCGAGCAATTATTTATCGTTGCGATAATCCCTTCCTGTGAAATATGCGCGAGCGAACATTCCGCAACATTTCCGAGGCCGTCAAAAAAACGCACTGCATCTCCTTTTTGAACTCGCAGAACGCTTCTCAGTTGTTTGTAAATCTGTCCGGGCGGAATCGTAACTGCGGAATCGCCGACCCAAGACGGCGGTATATGAAAATTATGGGAACCGGAGAGCATATTATGTCCCGGCGACTCTGAATATTTCTCCTACATCCGTAAGACCATCCATCGCTTTCAGAATGCCGTCTTGTTCCATGGTCGTCATTCCTTGTGCCTTCGCAATTTCACGCATATCGGCGTCCGACACGCTTCCGCCGCGGATTCTGTCTTCAACCTGCGGGTTTACGATGAGTATTTCATATATTCCAACCCGCCCCTTGTATCCAGTTTTATTGCATGCTTCGCATCCAACCGGCTCAAAAAATGTTGCGCTAGCCAGATTCGGCGTCTCGCCGGAGTTTGCGGGAATCCCAGCGACGATTTCCGTAACTCTCTGCATTGTTTCTGCGGCAAGCGTTATAGATTTTTTGCATTTCTCGCAAAGTTTTCTGACAAGTCGTTGCCCCATTATCACTCGCAACGCCGGAGCAAGAAGCGCCGCGTCAACTCCCATTGAAAGGAAGCGCGGCACGGCTCCGGCGGCGTCGTTCGTATGTATTGTTGACAGTAAAAGATGTCCCGTGAGCGCGGCTTGCACCGCAACTTCGGCGGTCTCGCGGTCGCGGATTTCACCGACCATCACAATGTCCGGGTCTTGCCGCAAAATAGAACGAAGACCCTTCGCGAATGTGTAGTCCTTCGTATGGTCAATCTGGCTTTGGTTGATTCCTTCAAGCTTGTATTCAACCGGGTCTTCTAGCGTAATTATTTTTACATCCGGCGTATTCAATTTTTTCAGAATCGCATAAAGCGTCGTCGTTTTTCCGCTTCCCGTCGGACCGGTTGTTACAATCATGCCGTTCGGTTTGTCCACTTCGCGTTCCAGTTTCTCGTATGCCGGTTTTCTGATTCCAAGCTTCACGAATTCAAGTCCGATTGAAGACGGAAGGAGTAAACGCATAACGACGCTCTCGCCGAAAGCGGTCGGAAGAGTTGAAACGCGCACATCGGCCTTTTCTCCGCCGAGAAGAACGGTGAAACGACCGTCTTGCGGCGCCGAGACGATATTCAACTTTAATCCTGAAATAAGTTTTACTCGCGAGATTAATTCTTTCCACCTTTCGTGCGGCATTGAAGCCACATCGTTCAGCACGCCGTCCAGGCGGAAACGCACGACAATTTGTTTTTCTTCCGCTTCAATGTGGATGTCGGAGGAATGCATCTCTACGGCAGAAGCAAGGAATATAGCTACGACATCGGTGATGCTTGCCGATGAAATGAGCCGCTGTATGTCGTCCGGCGAACGGACTTCGGCGCGGAACCTTTCTATGTCTTTCTCGTTAATTTCAACCCCGCGGGAAATGTCGCGAATTATCGGAAGCGTGTCGTAAAGTTTTATCGCCTCCGCCAAACTATCATCCGAAATCATGTAAAGTTCCGAATGAGCGTGAGAGCGTTCGCCGATTTGAAAGGCGAGTTCTTTGATGGCGGGATTTTCTATGTCCGTTGTTCCGATGCGAATCTCTTCGCCGTGAAAAAGAAAAGGCACCGTCTTCAATTTTTCAGCTTGTTCGCGAGGCAACAGCCGCAACGCATCCGGACTTATCGGAAATCCTTTCAACTGAATATACGGCACGCCCAAAGCGGCGGCTTTATTTTTTACGGCATCTTCGCGACCGGCAAGTCCGATTGTTCCCAGCCGTTTTGTTAATTCCGTTTGCGGAGTGCTGTCGGTTGTGCCTGTCGCGGGTTTTTTCTTTCCGAGAAGGTCTTCAATGGAAGGCATATCCTCAATTCTTTAATTCTGCTTTTATGAACCAAAGTAAATGCTGGCGAGTCGGCGAATAGAAGTTGGAAATGGCGCTTTTCGTTCCAGCGTTTTTACAAGTTGCGTCCACGATGAAAGCGCAAAGACCGAAAGCGTTCCGAGCGTCAGGAAAAAAACGGCGGCCGCGACGATATTCGTTATCAGTGTCGGCGAGACAAAAAACGGGCTGAATCGGTTCACGAAAAATATTATCGGCGCGAGAAGCGTAATCAACAAGGCGTGAGCGGCTATGCCGCCAACCAAAAACGCGATGGCGAAAATCATTATTGCCGCATTGTGCTCAATGATTGAAAACGGATGGCGGCGCATAAGGAAAATCGCGCGTTCAATTGAAACGACTGCGTGTTCGCCGTGTCCGGCGGCATAGACAAGCGCAAGCAATTTCAGCGTTCCGATAATAAACAAAATAGCGATTGCCGCGAGAGTGGCCAAGGAATCAACGAATGTTTTTTCCGCTCCGTAAGCGAACCAATGCGTGCGAACCAGATCGGCGAAAAAGAGCACGATGCCCGCTGAAACGCCTGTGAGCAGATGAATGGCGAGAGAAGCGTGAAGCCGTCGCAAACCATGGTGGAAAGCGTGGCTCATTTTAACTTTTTTCGTTTTAGCGTGAGCAAAACCGGTGTGGAGAATAACATTCTGCGTCCATGCGGCCAAAACGAAAACCGGAACAAGCATAGCGGCAAAAGCGATTAGCGTATTAACGGGAAGCCGCAAAATTACTCCGAAGTTTATGAAGGCGGCGGCCAAAACCCCATCCAGCAGAGCGCCGGTTCCTATCAAAGCGGCGGAGCCGGAAACGAGCCATAATAATTTATGACTGCGCAATGTTCTCCACGCTTGCGCAAAGTGCGGAATGTGTGTTGCCGCATGCTTCATAAAATAAAGTATAACACAAAAGCGCACTAAGAAAAAAAGAAACGCCGCGGTGGCGTTTCTGTTGCATCGCGGCGGTTATGGGTTTATGTTTTTCTTACCGACTATATTTTCAAATTCCTCTTTTTCTATGGATTCTTTTTCAAGAAGCACGGCGACAATCTTTTCAACATCGGCACGATGTTCATTGATAACGCGTTTTGCGGTTTCCTGCGCTTCGTAAATCAAAGAGTGAACGGCTTCGTCAATTTTTTCCGCGGTGGCATCGGAGTAATCGCGCTCTTCATGCATATCGCGCCCGAGGAATATTAATTCTTCGTTCTTGCCGTATGTTCGCGGACCAAGCGCGTCTGCCATACCATATTTTTTTACCATTGCTTTTGCCAGCGCCGTCGCTTTCTTCAAGTCATCCGAGGCGCCGGTTGTTATATCATCGAAAATTATTTCTTCTGCAACGCGACCGCCAAGCATCATCGCAAGGTCGGCGAGAAAATCTTTGCGGCTTTCCAGACGATTGTCGTCCTGTGGCAACTTCATCGTATAGCCGGCGGCGCGTCCGCGACTGACAATTGAGATTTTGTGGATTTCGTCAGACGCTCCGACATTATGCCCGACCACGGCGTGTCCCGCTTCGTGATACGCGGTTATTTTTTTCTCTTTGTCGGTTACCACTCGGCTTTTTCGCGCGGGACCTATCATTACTTTCTCAATCGCTTCGCGCACAATTTCGTTAGTTATTTTTTCCTTATTCTCGCGCGCGGTCAAAATCGCGGCTTCATTCAGGATGTTCGCCAAATCGGCGCCAGAGAATCCTGATGTGCGCTGGGCTATCACTTTCAAATCAACATTTTCGGCAAACGGTTTGTTCATTGCGTGAATCTTCAATATTTCTTCGCGCTCCTTAACATCCGGAATGTCAATAATCACCTGGCGGTCAAAACGACCCGGGCGAAGCAACGCAGGGTCTAAAACATCAGGACGGTTTGTTGCGGCCATCACTATTACGCCGGAATTCGGTTCAAATCCGTCCATCTCAACCAAAATCTGATTCAGCGTCTGCTCTCGTTCATCGTGTCCGCCTCCCAAACCCGCTCCGCGCTGGCGGCCAACGGCGTCGATTTCATCGATGAACACGATGCACGGCGCCTCTTTTAACGCGCGAGCGAACAAATCGCGGACGCGAGACGCTCCCACACCAACAAACATTTCCACAAACTCCGAACCGCTCATGTGGAAGAACGGCACGCCTGCCTCTCCGGCAACCGCGCGTGCGATGAGCGTTTTCCCAGTGCCTGGACGGCCCATCATAAGCACGCCTTTCGGAATTTTAGCTCCAACCGCGTCAAACTTTTTCGGGCTTTTTAAAAACTCCACCACTTCCAGCAGTTCTTGTTTTGCTTCGTAAGCGCCGGCGACATCTTTGAAAGTCGTTTTCATGTTCTTTGACATCCGGTGGTCTTTCGGATTGCTCTGCCCGAAACCCATCGCGCGTCCTTGTACTCCCTGCATTTGGCGAATCATAAACCAAGCGAGGAAACCGAGGATGACCGCCAGCACGAGAGTCGGTAAAATTCGCACCAGCAAAATTTCTTTCAGCGAATGATTTTTGATTGTGATGTTCACCGCTTGCGCCGTTTCAGGGAGCACTTTGAAGTTGTCAAACAGTTCGGAAAGCGCCTGTGTTTCTTCTTTGTCGGTGGCGAATTCTTTTCCGTCCTTATCTGTAAAACTTATTTTTGCCCCTTCAACCGTTATCTCCTTTATTTCTCCCGCTTTTACTCTTTCAACAAAAGTGTTCAGCGCGACTTGTTCCGGTTTCGTGAAAGAAATGTTGAACGAACTCAAAATCGCGCCAACCAAAAAGACGACAATTATAAGAGTCAACGCATTCCTAGAATTACCCGTTTGCTTCTTTTTTGCCATATTTTTATTCCTCTTTCTTTTCTTCAACCCCTTCACTGATTTCTTGATTTATTGATTCTTCTTTCGCTTCACCCTTCTTTTTTTTCTTCATTGCTTTCAGGGAAAGTCCAAGACGGTGCTTTTCCGGCTCAACCGACACGACCGCGAACTTCATCCTGTCGCCCGGCTTGCCGACTGATTTCATATCGGCGACCGGTTTTGAATCCAATTCGGAAATGTGCGCGAGTCCGTGAATATCCTTGTCCAATTCAACGAAGAAACCGAAAGGATTCAATTTTAGAATCGTTCCTTCAACAATGTCGCCGACTTTGTACTTCTCGCCGACATTCGCCCACGGATTGTCGGTGAGTTGTTTGTTGGAGAGAAAAATCTTGCTTCCTTCAATTCCGATGATTTTGGATTTTACAATGTCGCCGACTTTCAGATAATCGCGCGGATGGTCAATTCTCTGCCAAGCGATTTCGGAAATGTGCACCAGGCCTTCCAGACACGATGTTTCGTCTGTTGCATTGAGCGGGAATTTTACGAAAGCGCCGAAATCGGCGATTGCCGTTACCGTTCCTTCAACGCTGTCGCCGACTTTGTATTGAGCAATCACATTCTTTTGCTCGTCTTCCCAGACGGCTTTTTCCGAAACGATTAGTTTTCCGTCCTGCTCGTTCGCATCCAAGACCTTTACTTTGAAATTGCACCCGACATACTCCTTCAGTTTTTCAAGGATGCGGGTTTTGGCACCTCCTGAAACGCGCGGATAGTGTTCGGGAGCAAGTTGGGACACCGGAAGGAAGCCGGTAACATGTTCAACTTTTACGAGAAGACCTCCTTTGTTCGCGTCCAGCACCTTCGCGTCAATCGTTTCGCCGGAAGTGAAAAGCGACTTCATATGCGTCCATGCTTTTGCTTCTCCGGCGTATTTGAATGAGAGCTCCATCTCTCCGTTTTCGTTTTCAAGTTCAATTACGGTTGCCTCAATCGTGTCGCCGACTTTGAGTGTTGAATAAAGAGAACTCTCCGCGAAGAGCTCGCGGCCGCGGACGACGCCGATGAGAAGTCCGCCAATGTCTATTTTGACTTCGCGCCGAGATGCCGAAATTACGGTTCCCGAAACGGTGTCGGCGACTTGCGGCATTGACAAAAAAGAGCCGTCTTTCAGGAGCTCTTCCATTCTGCTGACTGGTTGTTCCATATCTAAAGGGCGCCTTAATAATTAGGTGAGTACATTTATGAAAATACTCAATGACAGGAGACCGAATGGCGCTAATCGGGCTGTCGGATGCGGAGAGAGTATAGGAAGGAAGGGAGAAGGTCAAGAGGAGGGGAGGGTGGGAGGGAATCAAGGAATATTTGGAATTGATGGAATGTATAAATATATTTCCCTCCCCTGTAAGGGGAGGATAGGAGGGGTATGACTATGTGGATAAAGGGGTCAGACCCCTTTATCCACTTTCTCTGCTCGGTTGACAAAACCCCATTTTTGTGATATAAACCACGGTTCTTTACAAGGAGTGAAATAGAGCAAAACGGTGCGAATTCGGGTTTTTGACTGGAATAGTACTGTAGAGACGCCCCACCGGGGCGTCTAAAATATAATTCCATTCCAAACCTCGGATTCGCGCCTGAATTATCTTGCGCGGAACCTCTGGGCTGTGGCCGCCTTTATCCAAAGAGCCACAAGGAGACAGAGCCATGAAGAAGTACCTGTTCCTGGCCCTCGCGGGCCTCTTCGCCGCTCTCGTGAGCGGCTGTGAGACCGTGTACTCCACGGTCTTTGAGGGCGACTCGACCGTCGTCAACAACTACGGCGACGACGACTCGGCCAGCGCCGAGGAGCCGACGCCGGAGCCGGCGGATGATGACAGCGCGGTGGAGCCGACCCCCGTTCCCACCCAGGCCTTCGTGTACTGGGATGGAGAGGGCAACTGGCCCTCCGTGGATGTGACCCAGCAGCCCGCGGGTGGCACCCCAGTGGTGTTCGGCCGGTGGGGCATCACCGTGTTCGGAGAGCCGGGCACGGTTGTGTCAGTGAACTCCATGGCCTTCGTGGGGTACATCTCCTCGGAGGACTGGGAAGACGGATACCAGGCGGGCGAGCACGGCGGTCTCGCGGTTTCCGACATCATCGGGAACTGCGAGGTCTTCAACGGATACAACGGTCAGCCGGTGTGGGCCGCCCGTTCCGTTGAACAGAACGGCGTCGCCATCTTCGGCGAAGGCAAGCCGTTCGCCGTTGAGGTTGGCACAGACGGCGAGGGCTGGGGCCTGTTGACACTCCGATGCTACGGGTTGAACCCGAGCGGGATGTTGTCGGGCGAGGAGGCGAGCGTGCTGTTCAATCTGGACAGTGGCGCGAACCTCGCGATGGCGGACCAAAACGGAGATGTGGTGGGAGTGGAACTCCTCTCCGACAACCGAAACCCCGTCCTGGAAGGGAACTCGTGGCAGTTCCCACGGAGCGCGGCGTACTTCTATGCGCCGGATATCGAGCCGTACGCGTGGGTGACACAGCACGCGGCGACTCCGAATGGGCTGGCGGTGCCAGGCATCATCGGGGTCCTGACCTTCAATGTGTCGGCTGAAGTTGCCGACTTGGAGGTTCACGGCCTCAATATGATGCTGGTGACATCGGACAACGGCGTGTCGGGGTGGAACACCTGCGACGAGCTCGGCGACGGCATTGACGGAGAAGGCGGGATTCAGCTCTACGAGGTTTCCAACATGGAGACCTCAATGGGGCTGTTCGGGGCGTACTCGCCTGCAGGGACATGCGCGAACCCCGCTGGGGGAGGATGGGTGGTGGGTGGTGCCACCAACAACTGGTGGAGCTGGGTCATACCGGCTGGCACCTCGGCCACCTTCGCCATCACGGCGGAGACCACCGGCGCATCGTCAGTGCTGGATGACCAGATCCAGGTGACGATCGCATCACTCACCGTGAGTGATGCGACGACCGGCGCGACGGTTCCTGTCGTTGGTCTCCCCCTCGTCGGAGGGACCCTGGTGTTCTAGTTCTCGGCCGCACGGCCGGGGCAAAGAGGCCGCATCTGCGACCTTCACGCCCCATCTCCGGTGCGGCCTTTTTGTTTTATGGCTTAGTCACTTTTTTCACGATCGTGAAAAAAGTGACATGCTTTTTATAAACAAGAGACGCCCCAATGGGGCGTCTGTACAGAATTAAGTATAGTAGGGGTTATCCAGAGCAGGTAACTTTGGAAAGTCCTGTGTAGGGTTACTTGTCGATGATAATGATATTGTTTGCCTCAATAACGGAGCGAAAATCTTTGCTTACGATACTCATGTCTACTATATCTACTCGGTATGGAAGGTCCGATGCGCTAAATGCATGGCGTAGCTCCGCGAGCACAGAAATTGGGAGCGGAGTGTCTCCGTAAATAGCAAGGTCAATATCCGAGTATGGTTTCGGGTTTCCATTTGCGCGCGACCCGAATACCGCAACGACTCTTGTTGGAATGATTTCTATTATAATTCTTGAAATAATTTTCTTCTCGGTTTCGGTTACATATAACATATCAAACAGAGTTTACCTTATACCTTAAGCGCGATAAGAAGTTTTCGCGCATCTTTGGCAAATGCGGGAAGAATAGCGTAAATAGCGTCCGCTTTTGCCTCATCATATGCGTGGCTTGTAATATTGCGAGACTCGCGGTAGGCGAACCACGCTTGCGTGTCTTCAATATACCCCTTCTCTGCTCCAAGGCGCACAAGGTCCCTGAAATCAAGTTCATCCACGGAGTTTTTTGACGCTTCTCCAAGTTCAAGCTGTCGCTTGAGCATTTTTACGCCAAGCTCATAGGTGTATTCAAACCTTTGTATGGCTGAATCGCGTACGATTGCTGTTTTTTCTTCGCGTAAAACTTCCTCCAGGCTTTTCAGTGCATTTTCAAATGGTGTGAGAATTATCATAGGTAAGCATAAACTATCATTTTTATCAGAAGATGTCATTTTTTTAAGTATATGTTTATGTTTATGATTAAGAAAATTTTAGCTAACATTCGCGTGTATGCGATGTTGCGTTAGCAATATGGGCGAAGCAATGTGTAGCCGTATTAAGTGATGTAGCCAGAAATTTCTATTCCTTAACTATTTTTTGGCGATTTATTTAATCCATTTCTTCACCAAATAAAACGGAATACAATTCTCTTAGCTCATCAGCTGTCCATCCTTTATAATTACCACCGCCGCACTCATCGTCCGGATTATTTACTAAGGTGTAGAAATCATTTTGCAGTCCGTTTAGCCACCTGTCAGCGTAACTCTCCAGTCGATTTATGTTGGGGATAATGATTTCCTGAACTCGTTGTTTAATTTTCTCGCTTGCAGTATTTGCACGTTTGTTAATATCATCTGCAAGTTTATTTTGTTCGGGATTCGGTCCATTTCGGGTGATCTCATAGTTTTATGGTTAACGAGAACTCGTTTAAGTTGTTTATAGGCATCCATTTTGGTTACGTTTCAAACTAATTACCTAATTATTTCTTCTTCTTTTGGAATATTGCCTTCAGTTTGTTGAACTCTGGCGCTTTAAGGGTTTGGAAGAAGCCGTATCCTGGGACATATCCAGGGACACCATACCCTGGCACGAAACCAGGAATGTATCCCGGCACATAGCCAGGAACATATCCGGGTGTCTGAAACGGCAAGGCATTGGATTGTTTCTCCAGTGAAGCGGTTTTCGTTTTAATAGAGGAAACGCCCGCGATTCCGGTTACTGCCAGAAGCCCGACGATTGTTAGTCCTACAAGTGTTCCACTTCCCATCGGCGCCCTACTTGCTTTGTTCGTCATAAAGATATTCAAAAATAGTTATTTTGGATTTTATCTTTTCCATACGAGATGCAGATTGTTCCAATCTCTCTAGAAGAGAAGGATACCACGGCCAGTATGATTGAAGAAGAATATACACGCGTTGTGTTTCTGTTTCGCGCATTAAGTTTTGTAATTCTTCGGTGTCGCCTGTTGATACTATCGCAATATATTTCTCGTAAAGCGAGCTTCCCGTTGGAATAGGATACCATAACACATTGTTTCCGTGCATCGGATAATAATTCGCGAAACCGAATTCCTGAAGCGCAGCCGCGCTTGCCATTTGGTTTGAAAGAACAAGATACGGTTCGCCGTTGCTCATTTCATCAATTCTCCTAACCGCCTCAACATCATATTTGCTAACGCTCGGTGAATAGTACGCGAACGCGGCATTGTATTGTGGATAGCTGAAGTACCACGAGGTAGTCGCAAAGAACGCCAAAATGACCATCGTTATTGTTTTATATATTCTGTTGGTCAAACTTGATATGTACAAAATCAAAAATGGAAGCGGGACAATATAAAACGCCTGAAGAAGGCGAAGCGCGAATTCTTTTTGTTCGTGAACGATGATGTCTTTGAAAACGAAGAGTGTGCTTGTTGCGTAAATACAAATTAAGAGACCGAGCGCGAAAAGCCAAAGCAAAATGAGATGGCGTTTGTATTCCTTCGGCAGAAAGAACAACGCGAAAAGAGTAATGGCGAAAAATACAACTGGCTGCCAGTAGCGGAGAACATAAAGAAGACGAAGTGGAAGGAAAACACGCCAGTCCGCGCCGGAAAATGGGTTGGCGAAGAGCGAGATAAATGAATTTACATTCTCTAATAGCGACGCGAGTGATATTGAAACACCGGTGTTTTGTTCGTAAAAATAAAGAAGCAGAGGAACGACAAGCGCGACCCCTAAGACGATGATCAGATATCCTGTAACACGAAGAGTACGGGACAGTTTTTCGTTTTGGAGCGAGGTTCCTGCAAGAAGAAAAAGCATCGGGACACTGAGGAGAGGGTGGAAGAAGATGGCAACGATAACGAGCATCCAGACAATTATTGCGACGCGCGAAAATTCTTTGACAAGAGGAAAGAGGAAAAGGATGCCGATAAATATCGTATATGTGAAAGTAAACGGAGCGGTGAAGGTTGAAAGCATGAATGGAATAAAGAGCGCGGTTGCCCAACCGAGGCGCGCGAAGCGTTCGGGAATTCTCCAACCATCGCGAAGGCCGATGTAGGAAGCGAGTGGAAGAAAGATGGAAGCGAAAATCGGCACAAGCCAAATATCAATTGTGCGGACTGAAAGCGAAGTTAGAAAGTGAAGAAAACCAACAAGAGCATATTGTCCACTATACAGCAGTCGTAGTGGAGCGATGTGTCCGTTTACGACAAGCGCGGTTTCGGCGGCGCGGTGGATGAATGGGTCAAATCCGAAACCGATACCATATACAATAGCGGAGACAGAAACGGCGAGAAAAGTTTGTAATATACTTAGAATTATGAGCGGACGATTGTCATGATACTGCTCTCGTAAAAGCAGAAACGACGAGAGGAAAAACAGAACAAAGATACTGCCAGGCAATAGATTCCACGGGCTAATTAACGGCTCGCTTGTTCGTGCAATCACGAGAAAAACAAAAATAAGGATTTGGCAGATAGCGATGAATGCAGGTATTTTATTTGAACATAACAGAGGTTGTTGATTTTCCTCCAATAAATATTGGAGGTTTCCGTCTCTGGCGGAAGGTGGTGCATGACGATGTACAGCGCCATTGCGTATCTTTTGAATTGCATATGTGATTGTCGCTACAGCGATAGCCATAATCCACGGCGTCGCTTCAATAAAATAAACAGCAAGTCCGGCAATGACTATCAGCGAGAAGAGCGCGATTCCCGAAAAGAAAATCCTAGCTGTCTTATCTGTTGTTTCTGGAAATAGTAAAGATACACGAAATCCAAGTAGTAATACCCACGCTAGAAAAAATACTACGCCTAAAACGGCTGAACCGATGAAGATATTGCCAACCATAAGGAGAGTGACGCCCCAGAGTAATCGCGCGGGAAATATCATAATGCACATTCTACCTTGTTTTTTGCTTCAATAACCAAATTGTTGGGGTCTGACCTCTGCCGTGTTATCGCATTAGTAATGTATCCAACCATTGGTCGCAACGAACGCTTTTTTGTTTTTATGGCATAGTCACTTTTTCCGCGATCGCGGAAAAAGTAACTATGTTTTTTATAAACAAGAGATGCCCAAATGGATCCCACTTCTCGCGACCCCGCTCTTTGCGAAGGGCTGGATCTGACCCTTATTCTTTTTACCCCTCCCATCCTCCACTTACAGGGGAGGGGAAATATATTTACATTTCATCAATTCCAAACATTCCCTGATTCTCCAATTCCACCGATTCCCTTTCTTCCCTCTCACCCATACGCTATACTTCATATACCTTGTTTCATTCCCCGAATACCAAAAACCTTCCCTATGTCCGCATTTCTCAACGAGCTCGTCTTCGCAGTTGCGCACCTTCCTCCGGTTATTCCAGCCGATGTGATGGCGGAAATTCAAAAAAGATTGTCTGAAGTTAAATCGTTCGGTCCGAAAGTTACTGACGATGTTGTTCGGGATGCTATGATTACAATTGGGAAAATGGAATGGCCGTACAGACACGCGTACAACGAGATTCTTCCTATTTTTGCTAAAGGAAAAGAATTGGAATTATTGCTGGAACATCTGTCGTCGGAGCTTATGAAGAAAGTGCAAGATATTTCCGGAGGCGAAGTGTCAATTGCGGAGCTAATGTCTTCAAAGGTTTTTGAAACCGAGTTTACGGCGGACGAAAGGTTTCTTTTGGAAGAAGCAGCGCTTGAAGCGCGAGAGCACACGGCTAAGTTTATGGCGGAACAAATTCAAACAAATGCGGAGTGTAAAACGGCATTTGAAAAGGCGTTGGCGAAGGCGAAAGAAGACCAAATTAAACTTGATGAAGCGATATCTCGTCTTGAAGCGCTTGCGGGCGTTGATGAACATTGGGGTGCTGAAATCAAAAACAAAGTTGAGCAATTTCGTTTGGGTTGGTCAATCGCCGAACCAGACGCTCGTACTGAAATCGTGGAGCAGGAAATTGACTATTGGAAGGGAATATTGGCGGGAGGGGTGGATACACAGAATTGAGAATTGTATAAGCCAAAATATGATAGCATTATAAGATCGTCTATATGCCCTCCCTCTGCCAAGACATAGCAAACGAATACAACGAACTCATTAAATTA
>CAYIOW010000006.1:24026-35464 GCA_964365275.1 uncultured Gammaproteobacteria bacterium | reverse complement strand
AGAAATAATCCCAACCTTATTCATTTTTTCTTTTTTGAGAAACTTAACAGTCTCTTCAACTATACTTAAAACCGGAACAGAAACGGATTTTCTAATCTGTTCTATAAAGACATGAAGTGAATTACAAGGCATAACTATAAAATCTACCTCTGCCTTTTCAAGTCTTCGGGCTTCCGCTGTGAGAAATGGAATATATCGCTCCATGCCCTCACTTCTCAAAATCAAATCTTCCTCAACTTGGTATGGGAGCGGAACACTCGCAATCATGATAGCCGGTCTAGCCGTTTTATCTTTTTTGGCACACGAAAAAACAAGGTCAAGGTAAAACTCGGAAGTTGTCTCTGGTCCTAAACCACCAATTATTCCTACTGTTTTCATAATTATATTTGTTATCCACAATCTATCATGTAAAATCGTAAAGATATTGCTATATGTAAAACTTGGCGGAGAGGGTGGGATTTGAACCCACGGTACCATTTCTGGTACACCTGATTTCGAGTCAGGCGCCTTCGACCACTCAGCCACCTCTCCAAGGCGCAAAAAATGTAACACGCAAAATTGTTGCGGTCAATCGTTTATGTGTGATTGACACCAGCACCTTTACAGCGAAGAAGGGGGTCTGACCCCACAACCGGGGTCTGACCCCTATATTTCGTTAAATGCTAACAAAACACTACCCTGCACTTTTGTAAACTCTCTTTTTCCACAGAAAAAGGGGTCTGACCCCACGACAGGGGTCAGACCCCTTTTATTTTTATTGACACCCGCGCCTTCACAATGTAACTTAGAAACAGAATGGAGGTGGGAATGCTCACCATCAACGAAGCCGTGAACAGCGGTAAATTATTCAATCTTGCGGTGCCTATTACCGAACTTGAGATAGCGGAGGATGTGCAGGCCATTCTTCACGAGAAAAAGGTGTTCTACGCGTGGCAACTCGCGCAGAAGACGCGCCGGTGGCTACGCGACACGGCATGGCTTAGCGAGACGCAGATTGACTCCGTGGGCCAAGCATTGGCAACACAAGGTCTGCGTTTTCGCACCGGGCTGACTCCTCTGCTCGTGGACCTGCTTACGCTCGGCAAGTTCAAACTTGCGTTGTGGGAAGAAGAGGCGATAGTCGTTGACCTCGTTGTATACGCCAACACCGGTGTAAGCGACGAGACGCGACGCCTCATCCTTGAGCAACGCGACACCGCGAAGCCGAAGATTGAAGCAGAACGCCTTCGTCTTGCCGGCGCCCTCTCATTCCCAATTGGTGAGGACAATGCCGGGCTGACAGACTACTATAGCCGAGGAATCATAGCCGACTGACACAGACAGAGCTTTCAACCACCGAATCCTTCGGTGTGTTTTTTGTTTGACGCCCTCCGCCCTATTGAACCCAAACACAGATTCGCGTACCATTTTCGCATTATGAAACCAACATCTGGAGAACGAATGCCACAGAGGCCACAGGAGAGCAAAGAAGGTAGAAATAAGAAACTCTCTATACTACTTGGGGGAATTTTAGCTCTTGGAAGCGTTGAACTTTTTGGTACATCCATAAAAAATAGCTCTAGCGCAGAAACAAATGACACCGCAGGAGAAACACTTAAAAGAGACGTGGAAAACGAGGCCACGCAAATGACACTAGAACAAAAAGAACGGGTTCGCGATACTCTACGAGTTATTTCTGAAGGATTGAGTGAAAAAAAAGAAGTTGATAAATTGCGATTTGAGCTTTTTAGAACACTAACACAACAACTAAAGAACAAAGAATCACTGCACAGATGGGTTGAAGACAACACCATATTGTTTCCGGAAAGATTTACAGCTGAAGAGATTGAAGAGCGCTATAAAAGATATGAAGAATGGATGAGTAACTATTCGGTTGAGGAAAATAACGAAGGACAGATTGTCCTATCGCTGGAAAAAATGCCCGTGTTTAACATTCAGATAGACGCAAACGCTGTTGTTTCTGTTGAAACATTAGGCGAATCTGATCGCGCTGAAGGAGGTCGGCGGATGGGAATACGCACGCTAATGGACGGTGACCGACCAATGGATATCGGCCGCGCAGTTTCAGAAATAATGAAAGCAACCCATCTAGAAGCAATACTGTGGTATACAGAACTTCCTGGATAACCTGTATTAATAAGCACTATGTCTTCTACCTCAAGAAAAGTTACAAAAGCGATTATTCCCGTGGCTGGGCTTGGAACAAGATTTCTGCCAGCGGCGAAAGCGCAACCGAAAGAAATGTTGCCGTTGGTTGATAAACCGATTATTCAATATATAGTGGAAGGTGTGGTGGACGCAGGCATCACCGAAATTATTTTCATTACTTCAAACGGAAAACGCGCGCTTGAAGACCATTTTGATAGAAATTTTGAACTTGAATATCGGCTGGAACAAAAAGGAAAGAAAGACGAGTTGAAAGAAATATCAAAAATCGGGAAGCTCGCTAACTTCGCATTCGTGCGTCAGAATAAACCGCTTGGAGACGGACACGCGGTTCTTGCCGCGCTTCCGTTCGTGGACAACGATGAGGCCGTGTTTATGACTTTCGGCGACGACCTCACGATTGGAAAACCCGGGCTGGCGCAACAGCTCATTGATGTCTACAAAAAAACCGGCGAATCAGTTATTGGCGTTTTGGATATTCCGAAAGAAGACACCAAACGATATGGCATTATAGGAGGAAAGAAGATAAAAGACGGATTGTGGCGCGCAAATTATTGGATTGAAAAACCGGAACCCAAGAAAGCGCCTTCAACCCTCGCTTGGAATGGAAGCGCGGTTTTAACATACGATGTGTTGAAGCGACTCGCAACCGTTAAGCCGAGTCCTGACGGCGAGATTCGTCTGGCGAATTGTTTTGACGAACACTTCAAAGCCGGAGGAACCGTGCTTGCGAAAGTAATAAAAAATCCGCGGTTTGATTGCGGGAATAAACTGGACTATGTGAAAGCGCAGGTGTACTTCGCATTACAACGACCGGAATTAAAAAAGGACTTTACAAAATATTTGAAGACGATTTTGAAATAGATAGCTTCTCTTCTTCTCTGCTTTTCTAAACTCGTGATACACTGTACGCACGAGTATGTTTTCAAATTCTTTTTCTCGCGCTACGCTTGCGCTTCTCGCGCTCTCGCTCGCAATCTTTCCGGGATTCGGTTGCGCAGGAGGAACAAAAGAAGCCAAGACCGCGCTTGAGCAAGTAACACTCACTTATTGGCGCGTTTTTGACGACTCCGACACATTCTCCGACATCATCAGCGCATATCGACAGATGCATCCGAATGTGCGAATTGATTACAAAAAACTTCGTTACGATGAATATCAGAAAGAATTAATCCAGGCGTTCGCCGAAGACCGCGGACCGGATATTTTTTCTGTTCAAAATGCCGGAATAAAGGGAATGTTGCCGCTGATTATGCCGATGCCGGACACTGTGAAGATTGCATATCAAGAAACAAAAGGAACAATTAAGAAGGAAACCATTGTGGTTCTGCGTACGGAACCAACTCTTTCAATCAGGTCTTTGAACGACCAATTTGTTCAGGTTGTCAGCGACGATGTGATTTATCCCGTAACGCAAGACGGAGAGACGAAAAACCGCATTCACGGCCTGCCGCTTTCGGTTGACTCTTTGGCGCTTTATTATAACCGCGACCTTTTGGACGCCGCCGGCATTCCGGAGCCGCCAAAAACATGGGGTGAATTTAAAGACGCGATTATTAAGCTCACAAAATACGACGCGAAAGGAAAAATCGCGCAGTCGGGCGCGGCAATCGGGTACGGTTCAAACATTGACCGTTCATCGGACATTTTATCTCTGCTGATGATGCAAATCGGCGCGCGGCTGTCGGATGCCCGCGGGTTTGCGACATTCGCAGAAAAAGCGCCGGGCGAACGAGTCGCTCCGGCCGTTGACGCCGTCCGTTTCTATACCGACTTCGCGAATCCGACAAAAGAGGTTTACACATGGAGTCCGTCGTTCACAAGCAGTTTTGACGCTTTCGCCGCGGGCCAAACCGCGTTTTTCTTCGGATACAGCTATCATTCTCCTTTATTGAAAACTCGCTCGCCGAAACTTCGTTTCGCGGTTTCCGTCGTTCCGCAACTTGAAGGCGGTAAAAAAGCAAACATCGCGAATTATTGGATTGAGACCGTCTCAAAGAAAACAAAGAATCCAGATTGGGCATGGGACTTCGTGCAATTCGCCGCCAAAGCGGAGCAGGCAAAACTTTTTCTTGCGAAGGCAAAAAAGCCGACTGCGCTTCGTTCCGTTGTCTTGGGACAATTGGACGATGCGACGCTTGCGCCTTTCGCCGACCAGGTGCTGACCGCCGAGGACTGGTATAATGGAAAAGACCCGATTGCCGCGGATAAAATAATGGAGCAAATGATTGATGACATCGTTGACGGCACGCAGTTGATTGAAGACGCCATCAAGAACGCGCAGTCGGCGGTTAATCAGACCATATGATTACACGACTCCTGGCTCAAGCCACAACAACGACAACAGTTCTTCCGAATCCTTCTTTTCCGAATCAAACGGGAATCGGCGGAGTCATTCCGCGCATTCTTCCGTCTTGCGCAAACGATCCGGAGGGATGCACGCGGCTTGAGGATTTAATGACGCTGTTTACGAACATTAGCCAGGTCGTTTTGGCCGGAACCGGAATGGTGCTTCTGGGCGTTATGGTTTACGGCGGTTTTCTTTATCTCACTTCGGCCGGAGATACGACAAAGGTGAAGAAAGCCACGCAAATGCTTTACTCCTGCATCTTTGGACTCGTAATTGTCTTCGGTGCGTACACGGTAATCAGCTATGGCGTTTCAAGGTTGGTTGGAATCCCGACTGCACCGACGCCAAGTTATGTAACAATTTGCACGACGAATAACGATGGCGCTCCTTGCGGCCCGAGCTCCGTCTGCAACAATGAAGTTTGCACGCCAATTAACGCCTCACAATAATAATATGAGACAACGCGCTTTTCATAAACTCTTCCTCTATCCCCTGCTTCTACTCCTTCTCTTCTCCTCTCTCCCGGCCGACGCGGTTCTCTATAATCCTCTCGGACAAGTTTCTTTACCGCAATTAATCGGGCGCGTGATTCAGGCGTTTCTGGGTATCACGGGCTCAATCGCGCTTGTGATGTTCATTTGGGGCGGTTGGAAATGGTTGTCCTCGGGTGGCAAACCTGATAAAATTAAGGATGGATATCAAACAATGTTAATGGCGGCGGCGGGTCTTCTGGTAATTTTCGCATCGTATGCCATTTCAAAGTTCGTGATTACCTCACTCTCCGGCGCTGCTTCATAAAAAATTAATCATAATTATTCTTCACTCACTTATGACGAACATCTACTCGGCGCACCGCGTTATGACCACCGCGTTAATTGCACTCGCTTTTATGAGCGCGCTCTTCGCGTTATCCGCTCCATCGTTCACGCCGTCCGCTTCCGCCGAACCGCTCGCTCCCACCGAAAGCGACCTTATTTCAGTCGACGACCTTCTCCCTTCAGCGTTTTCGGATAATGTCGGACTTGGAAACGCCGATGTCCGCGTTACAATCGCGAATATCATTAAAGCCGCATTGTCCTTTCTAGGAATTGTCGCCGTCTGCTTCGTTCTCTACGGAGGCGTGAAGTGGATGACGGCCGGAGGAAATACGGAGAACGCAAAAGAGGCGCAAAAAATAATGATTTCCGCCTTAATCGGTCTTGCAATCATTCTTTCCGCATGGGCAATCACCTCTTTCGTGGTAACCCAGCTCATTGGCGCCACGCAAGCTGAATAATTACTTTGTGATACGACTTCTTGCACAACTTACGCCGGAAAGCACCGGACTTGCAGCAACCGTTAACGCCACAAACTTGTCTAGGGGCGATGTGTTTGAAACAGTCGGGCAGTTCATTAACTTTGGTCTTGGGTTGCTCGGGCTTGTCGTTTTTGGATATATTCTCTACGCGGGCATTCTGTGGCTCACCGCCGGGGGAGACAGCGAAAAAGTCAAAACGGCATCAAAGATAATGTTAAACGCAGTGATTGGAGCATTAATACTTCTCTCATCGGCCGCAATAGCAAATTTCGTAGTAGGTAATCTTGGAACAGCGGCAAGCGGGACTCCGGCGTCAAGTTCAACAACAACTCCACCTTACTAATTAATCTGATTGAAATATGTCAATCGCACTCAAAAGAATAACACTCATTGCATTACCATTACTGGTATTCGCTGGGATGTTTACAGCCGTTTTAACTGCTTTCGCCGAAACCGACCTTAGCACAGGAGACCCAAGCGCCGCATTGACAACAGTAACTGGCGCGGCTTCCCAGCTCTCAAACGCGGATGAGGACCCGTTCGCAATTATCGGAAGAATAATTAACTATGCTCTCGGGCTTTTGGGAATCGTCTTCTTCGGTATGGTTTTGTATGCCGGCTGGCTCTGGATGACTTCAGGAGGAGAAAGCGAAAAAGCAAAAGAAGCGCAGAAATTGATAATGAACGCGATTATTGGAATCTTGATAATCCTTTCAGCGGCCGCAGTGTCAAACTTCGTGATAAGCAACCTGCTTGCGGCTTCAACAAACTCGTAAGCGATTCGGTATGTCCGTTCAGCTCGCTGTGCTTACGACGAGAAATACCGGTCTTGTTGAAACCGGTGGCGAGACGGGTTTGCCTAACACAGATGTGTTTGTTGTGATTGGAACGGTTATAAACACGGCGATAGGTGTTATCGGAGTTGTAATGTTCGGATATGTTATTTACTCCGGCTTTCTGTGGCTCACGGCAAAGGGAGACAGCGAGCAAACGAAAAAAGCGTCAAAAATAATGTTAAACGCAGTGATAGGAATATTGATTCTGCTGTCGTCGGCCGCAATCGCAAATTACACATTGAGAATTTTGCGCGGCGCAACATATAATCCTGTGCAGAGCGGAAGTGAATTTAATGAATTCGTGGACAATCTTGATGAACAACAATTAGAAATCGGCGATGAGTTGCCCTACGCTCCATCGTACAACGAGAACGCGGTGTGGTAACAAAATAACGCGACTCCAAACACGATAATAACAAAAACAGCTCCCGACCAGATGGCGGGAGCTGTTGTTTTTGATTTGGAACCAGCGACAGAACCGGCGGGAGCTTTCGCTCAACCGCCTAGTCGCCGGTTAGGTTCCGGGGACGCGGAGCCGGAGGAGTTGCTCCTCCACAGCTCGGACTGCAACGGGGTTTGTTGAACACCCCGTGTCCGTGAACAGCTGGCCCCATGGCCTGGCTATTCTCGCGCCACCGCGGCGAGAGACGCAGTCCACCACGAATCCGCGCCACGGGTCGCCCCGAAAACGCACGATTGTGATGGCCGCCGCCGTCCACACCACATCCGGAAGCACATATCCAGTGCTTCCATTCGGGATGAGGGGAAGGCGAGTGATGCTCCCGCCTGGAAGATGAATGGTGGAGGGTGGTGCCCTCCAGTCCACCGGCACCGGTGGGAGGTCGTCTCCGAGCATGACGAGAAGCGGTCCTCCGGTTCGCGTCATGTACGACGAGAACCTGATGACTTCCCTCTCCGTCCGCCCGGGGGGCATGCGGTCAAGGTAGACCACACCCTGCTCCGACCACGGGGCCGAAGCATACAGCGCCTCCATCGGGATGGGCGACGCGTCGCCTCCTCCATCGCCAGGGAAAGGTGTCAAGGAACGAGGCGGAGGGGTTGTTGACGCCCTTCCCTCCCAGCTCCTTGCCCCGGCGAGCTCCTTCTCCAGCGCGGCAATCCGCGTCTGGAGCGCGCCTATCGTGGCGCACCCGCCGAGACACCATGCCACCACGAGGGCGGCGATGAGGGTCTTCATCTCAACTCCCTTCCTCGTCCTCGGTGGGACAGGTTTCGAAGGAGGACGAGTCATCATCGTCCCCTTCCTGGTTGTCGTTCTCTTCCCCCACGTCCTTCTTCTCGGCCTTGGGCTTCGCCTCACCGGTCCGCCCGACTCTTCGAGCGAGACCGTTGAAGGCGTCCTTCGACGCTTTCGTCAGCGTGTCAACACGACCGTGGGCTGTATCGGCACGCTTTCGCGCATCCTCAGCAGAGGTCTGCGCGTCGCTGATGCGTCCATCTAGCGAGCGGAGCCCGACACCCTGTTGGGCATCCACCGCCTCGTTGGCTCCCATCCGACCGGAGAGGTTGTTCACCTCCGCCGACCCGGCGAGCGTGAGACGGAAACTCTCCGCTCGGAGGGTCATCGCCCCGACCGCCTCGCCACGGTTCATCCCGCCCGCCAGGTATCCGCCGAACGCGGAATACGCGGCGCCGGGAAGCCGGTCGCAGATGCGGATGTCCATACCCGACGTCTTCACGCAGGACACATACTCCGCAACCTGGGCCTGTTCGAAATCCTGGCGATTGACCGCCATGTTTCCGAACTGGGCCTGGGTCCGCGCGGCAACGGCCGACTCCGGTCCTCCGAACATCGCCCAGCACCCACTTTGGGTGAGAGCAAACACCATGGCCACGAGGGCCATCAATTTCCGAAACATCACACACCTCCTTGGGCAAAAGCCCGTTTGTGGGCTCGCGCCCATTTTTCTTCATCGTCCTCCCCTGTTCTTGATTTCCCTCCCCTACATAGGGGAGGTTAGGAGGGGTACGACCAAACACCTTGTAGAGTCCACTTGAACTCCGAATCTTAGCGATTTTCATCCTTAATCCTGTACAGACGACCCATGGGGGCGTCTCTCGCGAGAGGCGGGATGGGGGCGTCTCAATTAACGATAAAACCCACCAAAATTCAGAGTTCAAGAACCTGCGTTTTTATCAGAAAAATGAAGTTTTGTCAAACAGCTGAACAGCTGTGGATAAAGGGGTCAGACCCCTTTATCCACAGATTCCTGGAATTCGTGTGTATTCATGCGTATTCCTGGAATTTCCTGCCTATTCCTCGTACATTCACCTTAAAAGAAAAGTCGGCCGCCCAGTGAGGACAGCCGACCCGTGGGACACCTTAATCCGGTGTGTCCTACGAAGGGGTTTGGCTCCGGAGAGCCGAACTTCATGGATTGTTCTTGGTCGGCGAGACCATGACTCGCCGGTTGCAGACGGGAGGGCTAGATCCCGTCAAACGCGTCGCCGAGCGCTTTCAGCTCGGCGTCGGTCGGTGCCTTCTCCCCTCCCTCGTCAGGGGGAGGGGTCGCTGGCGCCCTCACGGTCGCCGGCTCCTCCTTCGGGAGTCGCTCCCACCTGACGGTTTCCCGCCAGGCAAACAGGAGCGAGAACAGGACGAGCGTGACCGCCACGATTGGGAGGCGTTTCACCGCCGCCAAAACCGCGCCTGCCATGCATCCGACCGATGCGAACCCCAGCATGACGCCGAGGAACCCGGTTCGGACTCCGTCCTTCCCGACCTCCACTCCCGCGTCCACCGCCTTCTTCACCATCTCGCTCGTCTCCCCTCCGAAGAGAGAAGCGAGTACGACGGTGATGATGGCGCCACCCAACACCAGGCGCACCGTGAGGTACGCTCGCGCCAACGCGCTCTTCTTCAATTCCTCGCTGCCGTGGAAATGAAGAAGTGTCGCGCCAATCGCGGACGTCATTATGGTGAGCAAAGAGAGCGTGAGCGCCTTCTCCGTTGGCACCGCCAACGAGAAGAACATCCACAACACTCCCTGCCCCAGCACTCCGAACACGATCTTGTCCTTGAGGGACCGGAGGTTCTTCACCCACGGGACATCACGGACAGGAGTCGTGGCCGGAACCTGGGCGCCCAGCATTCGCGGGACGGCGTAGAGCACGGACTTCGCCGCGTTCCACGCCAGCTGACCGCCGCCGATCACCCCCGAAAGGATGTCGGCGACAATCCCGCCCGCCGCGAGGGTGGGGACCATCACTCCGGCGACCAGCCAGAGCATGGCGCCCGCCCACCTCCCGTCGCTGGCAAGGTGGTAGTAGCAGGTGACCGAAACCACCTGCACAACCGCCCAAACCAGAACGATGAGACCGGCGGCCTGCGCCGCCGTTCGGAGTACGGGCTGAACCGCCCCGTCCCACGCCCGTTCCGCGTGTCCGGGAACGGTGAGGACCGCGTCTCGCACCGCGCCGAGCCCGTCCATCACGCGCTCGCCCATCAGGACGAGGTCGCCGGTGGATGCCTCCCTGTCGGAGAGTGCGAGACCGGCGCCGAGCGCCGCCTCGTAGACCGCCTGCTCGTCGTTCCCGCCCGACTCCACTGCCGCCGCAAAGACGGTCATGGCGTGAGCGGTGTTGAACGAGCCAAAGTCCACGAGCTTGGACGCCCGCATGTCTCGACTCCGGAGCATCCTGCGCGTCAGAACCCTGATCCCGTGGAGGCAGAGCGCGACCACGCGGTCGCGGTCATCTCCGAGCTCCGCGAGAGCGGCGGCGTTGAAGTTGCCACTCGCCGACCTGGCGATCATGGCATCCGCCGCGCCAACAGCAGTCGCCGCCGCGTCCCGCGCCGTTCCGACTTCTGCGTCGTTGGCGTTGACGCGAAGCAATTGCCGAAGCCGGTTGAGGAACGCGTCCACCGCCGCGCCGGCCATCTCGGCAGTTGCCGGGTTCCGGATGACGCGATGCAGTGCTGTCTGCATCGCAATCGACCCGACCGCGTCCACCGCCTCGAGGAAGCCGAGAACCTGCGTCGCGGACATCCCCCTCAGGTAATCCTGAAGGCGAAGGCCGTTCGAGATGATACCGGCCATCCCCTCAGCGACCCTCTTGATCATATCGCGCTGGGCAATCTGCCCAGCCGTCGGTGCCGTTGTCGTCATTGTCTCTTACCTTTCTCCGCCAGAAGCGGATATTGCAGAGACGGCCCCATGGGCGCGTCTCTACAGAATTATGCCCACCACCCCACAACGGAGCGATGGGCTTCGTTGTGTTTTCCCCATCCTTGGTTTTCCTCCCCTATATAGGGGAGGTAGGAGGGGTATGACTGAACACCTTGTAGAGTCCGCTTGAACTCCGAATCTTAGCGATTTTCATTCTTAATCCTGTACAGACGACCCATGGGGGCGTCTCAATTAACGATAAAAACCCGCCAAAATTCAGAGTTCAAGAACTGCGATTTTTATCAAAAAATTAGGGTTTTGTCAATGGCTGTGGATAAAGGGGTCTGACCCTTTTATCCACACCTTTGACAAATCTCTATTTTTTTGGTATTAAAACAGGTCGCTTTCATCCCGAGAGCGCAAAATCCTCGTTCATACGAGGGGAAGGGAATATCATGGTTGATCTCACAAACCCATCGGGGGGCAAGACAAGACCACTGCCGGGTTCGGCTGCGACCGCGGCAATCCGCGGAGAAGCGGATGCCAGCGACACCAGCAGGCTCGGCGGTTCGGCCGCCGGTTCCGCGCCTCCGACCCGCATGGTCGGTGTGGATGTCCGTGGCGAGGTGGTCTCGCCCGGGTACTACACCCTCCCTGAA
>CAYIOW010000006.1:0-23926 GCA_964365275.1 uncultured Gammaproteobacteria bacterium | reverse complement strand
TGGCGATGAAGCTGGAGGACAGCGCGGTGGTGAACATCACCTCCGTTCCGGCACCGGCGCTACCGCTCGAGCCAGAACCGCTTCAATCACCGCCTCCGACCCGCATGGACGGTGTGGATGTCCGTGGCGAGGTGGTCTCGCCCGGGTACTACACCCTCCCTGAAGGGTCGCGGGTCCATGACGCGGTCAACGCGGCGGGCGGTTTGAAGCCGGGCGTGAACCCGGTGGAGAACCTGGCGATGAAGCTGGAGGACAGCGCGGTGGTGAACATCACCTCCGTTCCGGCACCAGCATCGTCGCCAGAGCCGGAACTGCTTCCGCAACCGCCCCCAGCCATCAAGTGGGGCGACATGGTGAATGCAGTCGCCCAGCTCCCGCGTCTTCCTCGCGGAAACAACGAGGAAGTCAGAGAGCAACAACCCCGTCCTCCGACCGCTCCACGCCGTTCCTTCGCGGAGACGATGGAGCAGCTGGACAGAATCCTCCTCTGGGGGATTCCGGCACTCGGAGCCGTCGGTCTCCTGCTCATCAAGCTCTGCTTGGTGGGTGTCGGAGAAAACGACGGCTTCTGGGTGTTCGCAATCGGAACGCTCGCCGGACTCGGCATCGGGTGGCTCGTTGTCACCCATCGTCGCGCCCGCGCCAAAGAGGCCGAGGCGGAGCTGGACAGCGCGGAGGGCTCGTAGTCCTCCGTCCGAGACATTCTCCCGATGTCTCGCAACCCACCCTTTCTGCTCGCGCGGGAGACACGAGTCAGAAGTCCGGTAGCCGTTCCTCGGCGCCGGACTTTTTGTTTGAGCCAAAATCAGATAAACTGTTCATATGGATATAACGCTATGTAACAGAACTCCATCATTCCTGAAAATGGCAATCTCCTCGCTCTTCAAACAAAAAAATCCTCAATGTACCCGCCGGTACACCTGCGGTTTTTTTGTTTTCCAGAGCATCAGATATTGCTCATTTTCAAGAATGCTAAGTACCGTTTCATAGTGTTATATCCATACATGAATTTACTCATTATCGGCGGGGGAATTGCGGGCACAACTTGCGCGGAAGAGTTTCGTAAACTTTCGCCGGACTCAAAGATTACTATCATCTCGGATGAAAATCATCCGCTCTATTCGCGCGTTCTTCTTCCGCACTACCTACTTGGAAAAATCCCTCGCGAGCGCGTTTTTTTGAAAACCGAGGAATGGTACGCCGAACAAAACATCAATCTCGTTTACAATGAAGCAGTCAAATTGGATGCAACGAAGAAAATAATAAGTGCGCACGACGACAAATCGTTCGCGTACGACAAGCTGCTGATAGCGGGCGGCGGCAAAATGAATCGGCTTCCGATTTCAAACGACAAACGCGCGCATCATCTTCAAACCGTTGAAGACGCCGACAAACTTCTTTCAGCGATAAACGAGAGAGCGGGCGGGAAAACCGAGGCGCATATTTTCGGCGGAAGTTTTATCGCGATTGATTTCATGAAAATATTTTCACATTTCAATTTTGAAATTAATATTCACATTCGCGGCGCAAAAATTCTCTCGCGGTGCTTTGATGACGACGGTTCCGCCTTTCTTTTGAATCAACTTGAAAAAAACGGCGTGCAGATACGCACGAATGACCCATGCGACACAATCTCTGAAACGGCTGACATTGTTGGTATCGGCATCGGATTAAAAAGCGAGTTTTCTTGGGCGCGCGATGCGGGATTGAAAGTAGAAAGCGGCATCCTGACGAATGAATTTCTTGAAACAAACGCCTTGGATATTTACGCCGCCGGCGATTGCGCAGAGTATTACGATATTGCCGTCGGACGACAGGTGCGCGCCGGAAATTGGACGAACGCACAGACGCAGGGTCGGCTCGTGGCGCAGAATATTTTCGGCAACCGCATATCGTATCGCAATGTGAACTCTTATTCCGCGAACGTTTTAGGAATTAGCATTGTCGCAATCGGCGACGCAACACTGAATTTTGTAGATGACATAGTCGCAAGACAAAACAATACGGGTCGCACGCAATATTTTCTGCGCAACGGTGCGCTTGTCGGCGCGGTTCTGGTCAATCGCAATGACGAAAGGCAAAAAATCACCGACGCAATCGGCAAACCGTTTTCGTTATGAGCAGTGCCTCAAATCACAAAACAATAACACGACCGTGGTGCGAGCAGGTTGTTTTTGAGACGGCCGATAATTTTCAAGTAAAACGCATAACGGTAAAAGGCGAAACGCGAAGTTCATACCAAACGCACGAAAAACGAGACGAGTATTGGGTCGTAGTTGACGGCGTATGCAAGTTTATTGTTGATGGTGAAGAAAAAATCTGTAAATCGGGAGAAGCCGCGAGCGCGAAACGGGGAACAAAACATCGCTTTGGAAGCGCTGACGGCAATCCCGTCGTCTTGATTGAAATTCAAACCGGAGAATACTTTGGCGAGGACGACATCGTGCGCTATGAAGACGACTTCGGCAGGGTTTAGTTCTACGCCTCCGGAAACAACCGCTCTCCGGATTCGCTGAAAATTGAAATTGCGAGAGTCGGGCACGACTGCGCGCCCAACAAAATTCTTTGGTATTCGTCTTCCGTAACTTCAAGCCAGCGTTCGTATTTTTGCGCTATATCTCCGCCGGAACGGTCAAGCACAATCGCCTTGTTATCGTCGTTTAATTGATAAGTCGTCGGGTCAATCGTTACACACGACGCCGCGCCAATGCAAAGTTCCTCGTCCACTTTAACGCGAATTTTCATATTTTGCCGAAATATTTTTCGGTATAAAAACGAATTAGTTCTTCAACCGCCGGCAAAACGCTCGGATTCCCGATGCCGACTTTGGTTTTTTCCTGAACGGCTTCAATCGTCCGCGCGCCGTCCAAAACAGCGTTTTCAATATCTTTGTCAGTCGTTTTTGAAACCGCGTCAACGACACGAGCCGCTTCGGTCTGTATTTTATCAAACCGCCCCGCCCGACGATAGTAGTCGTTTATCGCGTCGCGCAACGCCTTGTCGCACAAAACCGAGCAGTGAAATTTTCTCGCCGGTAAACCACCAAGCCGTTCCATAATATCTTGCGGCTTCAATCGCCGCGCCTCTTCAAGCGTCATTCCGCCGTTTTCGGTAACCACTACGCTAGCCATTGAAGTTGATGCGATTGCGGAACCGCAACCGAATGTTTTCCACTTGAATTCTTTGATGCGCTCGGTCTCCGGTTCAACCTTCATCCAAACACGCAATTCATCTCCGCATGCCGGCGAACCGACTTTTCCGATTGCATTGAATTCGCCGTTCTCCGCCTCGCCCGCCATAAAATTTCTCGGATTGAAAAAGTGCTCTTTCACAATGTCAGAATAAAACCAAGACGCGGTTCCGTTCGCCGACGAAACATCTCCCTGCCTTCCTGCGGTTGATTGTGATTGATAGCTCATGAAAAATATTTTACATCCACATGTACCGGACTGATGGCTCTTAATTTCTCAACGAGAGGAGGCAACGCTTCAAGCACGCGGTCAATGTCCTCGTCCGTGGTGTCGCGACCAAGAGAAAAGCGTAAACTTCCGTGAGCAACCTCGTATGGGACCCCGAGAGCAAGGATAACATGCGATGGGTCCAAAGACGCACTGGTGCAAGCGCTTCCGGTTGAAGCAAAAATACCGACCGCATCCAAGTATAAAAGAAGCGCTTCGCCTTCCACATCCATAAACGAGATATTTACATGCCCGGGAAGACGATTGACTGCGTCGCCATTTCTTCGTGTGCGAGGAATCGTCGTTACGATTGAATCCGCAAGTCGTTCAGACAAAGCGAACAGTCGCGAGGTGTCCTCGTCTCTCCGCGCGACAGCGATTTCTATCGCCCTGGCGAAACCGACAATCGCCGCCACATTTTCCGTTCCGGCGCGAAGCATCTTCTCCTGGCTTCCGCCAAACACAATCGGACGCAACTTTGTTCCGCGTTTAACATACAATGCCCCGACCCCTTTCGGTCCGTAAATTTTCGCGGCGTTTATTGTAAGCAAATCAACATGCAATTTTTCAACCGAAAGCGGAAGATACGGCGCCGCCTGGCATGCGTCCGTGTGGAACAGAACGCTTGGCGCGCTGCCGTTTTTTTTCATTCGTAGAATCTCTCTCCCGATTTCCGCAACCGGCTGTATTGTTCCGATTTCATTATTTGCGAGCATCACGGAAACGAAAATCGTGTCCGGACGAATCGCCGCGATGATTTTTTCCGCGTTAACGATGCCGTTTTTTTCAACGGGAACAATCGTTACCTCACAGTTATCGTATTTTTCCAGCGCGGCAACCGATTCAAGAACCGCGAGGTGTTCTATCGCCGTTGCTACGATATGTTTTCCGTTCTTACTGTTCGCGCGAACCGCTCCAAAAATCGCAAGATTGTCGCTTTCCGTTCCGCTCGCCGTAAATATTATTTCGTCTTCTCGTGCTCCTATAAAGTCGGCGACGACTTTTCGCGCCGCGTCAACTGCGTCTTTTGCTCGCTTCCCTTTCATATGAAAACTCCCGGGATTTCCATATTCGTTTTCAAGGAACGGAAGCATTGCGGAGACAACCATTGGGTCCGTTGGAGTTGTCGCCGCATTGTCCAGATAGATTTCCCGCATACGCTATTTTTGAAATATCTCAACAACTTTTCTCGTGCCGGTGTGCCCTGACACTATTTTTATTGATGACACCGGCGCATCATAATACACAGCCAAAAATCGCACGAGCTCCGCGTTTGCTTCACCGTTTGCCGGAACCGCATGCACACGAACACGAAGTGTGCCGTCCGGCATTATTCCAGCAAACTCTGTCTTCGCTGAGCGCAAAATGACTTTGATATTTACGCGCACATTACTTCAACATCAGTTCACGAAGTTTTTCCGTTGTCTTCGTATTTCTCATCCGGCCTTTTGTGTACGCAAGATACGGAACGGACTCCACCAGCTTCTTTTTCGCTTCCGCATCTTTATAATACTCCGCTTGTTTTTGAATTTCAGCTTTAGCTTCTTCGTCTGAAACATCAATCTTCTCTTCATCCGCAACTTTTTGAAGCACCAGCGCGACCTTTACGCGAAGTTCCGCTTGAGATTTCATTCCATCACGAAGCGTTTTCGGCGTCTTTCCGATTGCGTTTAGATAATCCGTAAAAACTCCTCCCTGTCGTTCCACCGCATGCTCAAGTTCATGAGCCATTTTGTCTGCTTCCTCTTCAATCAGCGATTCTCCTATCTCGGAATACGATGTTTCCTTCGCCAAAAGTTCAAGCATAGCGCGCTCCTCCTCCGCCTGAACTTCTTCATCCTTCTCCTTTTGAAGATTTTCCTTAATCTTATCCTTTAAAACCGCGAACGACTCCTGACCAAGCTGTTTCGCAAACTCATCGTCCATTGTCGGCAATACCAAATTAAATATTTCATTCACCTTCACATTCATCTGCACCTTCTGCCCCGCCAAATGTTTTTGATAATGTCCTTCTGGAAACAACACTTCAAATGACTTCTCCTCGCCTTCCTTCATTCCCAAAAGCGGTTCTCTCATTCCCGGAACATAGGTGTCGGTTTCGTTCAAATATATCCGCCAGCCCTTTCCGTCTCCGCCTTCAACCGGCACACCGGCTTTAGCCATATGCGTACCTGCAACCACCAAATCCTCCGCAGTTGCCGTATGACCAGACATTGCGCGCGTCTCTTTTGTCTGCATTCTGGCGAGGTCTTTCAGCGCCAATTCCATATCCTTCTCTTCAACTTCGCGCGACTTTTTCTTTACGGTAAGTTTTCTGTGGTCCGCAAGCTTTATTATATGTGGCATTAGTTCAACTATGGCAGTATAAACAAACGGATTTCCCGGAGCCATCTTCTCAACACTCACTTCTGGCCTGCCTGAAACTTTCAACGCCTCTTTCATAATAACATCCGGAAGCGTGTCATGAATAATAATCTCCGCCGCCTCTTCCAAAATGGCTTGCTCACCGACTTTCTCTTTTACAACGCCGTATGTAGCATGACCCTTTCTGAAACCGGCGATATCAACATGTTCCGAAACATGTTTAGCAGCGCGTTCCATGTGCGGTATCAACTCCTCCGGCGGAAGTTCCACCGTCAACTTCACTTTAATTATTGAAATGTCTTCTCTGGTTACTTTCATAGTGCAAAGAAGGTATCGTTTTCGGAGAAGAAGGTCAAGCGTTCATACCGGAATGGCACATCGTGTCATAGACGGCGAACACGCAATAGTGAATAAATCTCATTATCACTATTTGTCCGACCGGACAAATAGTGATAATGACTCTGCTAATATTTTTTCACGAGTGATTCTATTAATAACCCGTATTTACTAACCAAGATCTGTCCTACACGAAAAAATATCACTATCCCTAAATGAACGACCGTCTAAATTGTGATACTGAAGGATTTGCTCTTTCTATCGACTTTTTGCGACGCGATTTTGCGCGATGAATAAAAAAACACCGAGTAGAGATGCTCGGAGTTGTCACAGAAAAGTCGGGACGAAAAGGATGTCGCGGTCTTGCGGGTCTGCAAGTTTAAGAATTCGTTTGTTTGGTTCCAGCACCATCATGGCGCCACCAAGCCATTGACGAATCGTTACCTGCTTTGACAACGAGTGCGTATTCTTCCCACGGACATGAACAGCGTACCTGCGCCTTGTTTCAGTGAGCGAGTTGAGTCGAATCACCACCTCCATCGGCGAGAGCGAGTACCGCTCCCACATTCCATTTTCAAGCGGATTAACGCTGTCAATAGCTCCAAGAAGCTCTTGTAACCATTCGCGCTCTCCGCTTGCCTCGCTTGCCATCCGCTCAATCACACCAAACACCTCGTCCTCGCTCATCAGCCCAACCATGTTCAGGTCTATCAAGTTCTTCTGTACCGCACTCTGAATGAGTGTAATGAAACACTTTCCTATCGTCTTCGCAGTATCGCTCATAAACATATCACGATACATTTCTGCGCGACGATTGATAATCGTTTGCACCGGTTTCTCATTCACAAGCACTAGCTGGCCTGAACGGACACCGTGAAGGTTGCGAATAAAGTCGGTTGCCAGTAAACGATATCTTACCTCGTCCCTGTGCCCAAGAAAACCGCAGACAATCTGGTCAACCGTTAGGTAGGCCAGGGTGTCGTTGATTTTCTGTACCGCTCCCATATCACCAACTTCGTCTATACCTGCAATCACCTCCTCTTTGTCGACACCGAGCGAGTCCAACACCGCGCCAATACTTCTGTCTTCCAGCACAATCATCCTGCCACGGACTTCGTGGTCTGGGTAACCGAGATCCTTGAGAGCGTGCTCAAGAGTATGGCTAAATGCTATATGTCCCACATCATGAAGCGCGCCAACCGCTACCGCAAGCGCCGCCTTTTCGGGCGACCAACCAAGAACAGCTGAGGATACCGCATTCAGTGCCGCGACATAGTGCGAGTGGCAAAGGCGCGACCACGCCTTTGGAATCTCCGACCACCTCACGAGAGGAATATGTTTGTCCCGCCTCGCCGCAAGTGGCTTCACACCAAACTGTGTGCGGTCGGCAAGAATCGCAATCGGCGGTGTCTGAAATAGAGCATCAACCTCGTTCTCAATCCTTCCAACAATTATTTCAAGTCGCTCCAAAACTTCCGGAGCGAGTCCTTCTGCAAACCAGAATGCCGCTTGGCGCCAGTCGCGCGAAAGACAGGCCAAAGATTTAATGGACATTGTATCGCTCCTCCGACCGGCTCACTATGAGTAAGGTCGTGTGAAGAGGTTAGCATAAAAATAAAAAAACCACACCATATCGCTATACCCCTCCTATCCTCCCCTATTTGGGGAGGGAAACTAATTGGTTCCGTCCTATCCCGCCTCTTCCTTACTTTTGCATTTTAACTTTTGACTTTTAAATTTACTTTCCCTATCTCAAATACTCCAACGGATTCCTAAACTTTCCGCCTGTGATAACTTCAAAGTGCAGGTGCGTGCCGGTTGAACGACCGGTAGTGCCACACACTCCAAGCGGAGTTCCGCGCGAAACACTTTGACCGTTTGAAACAAATAATTTCGCGTGGTGTCCGTACCGAGTGACAATTCCGTTGCCATGATTGACTTCAACCGTAAGCCCGTAACCGCCCTTCCAGCCGGAGAATTGAACAATGCCGTCATCCGCCGCATAATTATTGTTCGTGAAATGACAGTCAACATCCAACCCTGTGTGTTTCCAGCCGAAGTACTGCGTAATCACCCGCAAATCGGTCGGCCAACCCATCCGTCCGCTACCAACCACGCTACCAATATTTGACGGCAGTTTCTGCTGTGTCGTCTTAAACGCGTTGGCGAGAGTCCTCGGCTTCGGCGCCGCCGCCGGGGGTATCCCTCCGGGAACGATAAGCACTTCACCGATGCGCAAGTCCGCCGAATTCGCGAGACGATTGAACTCAACAATCTTTTTTGCATCCGCCTGATATTTTTTTGCAAGCGCCAAAACCGTGTCGCCGCTTTTGACTTTATGCGTAACGCCGTCAACCGGCAGAATTTGCAGTGTGTCGCCTGGACGGATGGTTGAACGAACGGAAAGCTGGTTTGAATTGAGCAGTGTGGCAACAGAGATTCCGAATTTGTTTGCGATGCCTCCCAAAGTATCTCCCGTTTCCACTTTGTATGCGACAACATCGGTGCGCGGAGCAACGCTGGGCGCGCCTTCAGCAATAAGCGGTGCGATAATCGCTCCGGAGCCGGTCATAAGTCCGACATAATCATCTTCCGGAGAATGAAAATCTATGTCGGCTTGCGATACCAAGGCGGCTATTCCTAAATATCTGACCGGCTTGCCTTTCTCCATATCGCTCCTGATTACGATAGTCGTTTTCTCTTCCTGTCCGCTGACCCATTTGTAAAGCGCGCTCTTCTGCCCGGCGTCTTCCGCGCGAACCGACGATGAAAAGAAGTTCGTCGTTGAGGTGATTGCGACAACGACAAACATAAAAATGTGAACCGAAACTCTTCCGGAAATCAGCCGTGATGCGCGAAATGATGTCCGCGGCTGTGTTTTTTCAACGGCGCGCCGAAGCAGAAATGCCGCGCGGTAAGCCGGAACGCCGACAAAGTGAAACAACGCTTTTAACAAATGACGAACGGGCGAAAAAATAACCGCTAAAATGCCGCCAAGGATTTTCACGAAAAACGCGCCCGCTTTTACGGACGCAATAAATCCTTTAAAGAAATTCCGTTTTAGAAACAGCGAGAATCTCGCCATATCAAAACAACGATAGACGAAAATGGCGCTTAGGTCAACCGTCGGCCTCTTCAAAAACGATGCCTTTTGGCGGATTTTCAAGCATCAGAGAAGGCAAATCTCCGCTTGGGTATTCAAATTGAATGGGTAGAGGACCGGCCACCGATATGGTTTGATGCCGCTCTTCGTTTCCACTCTTTCCGATTATTTCTGAGAATTTTTTCCATGAAGGCGAATCACCGGCTCGTTCGGACGGAACAAGTGTCCAGCCGATTCTGACGCGCGCGCCGTCCGCCCTTTTCGTTTCGTCAAACACGCCCAAAAGAGTCCCGTCCGTATCGTATCCATATCGTCTCTCTGAAACGACAATGCCGTTAATCTTCAGCAAGTCCTTTTCAGCGCGCATTCTGTCTTTCGTAAATGTTCGTTCAAGTTGCCAGCTTGTCTTCTCTCCTCCGAACTCGGAATGCGCCGATATTCTTTTATGCGCCAGGAAACCGTCGTCGCGCAACAAATATCCGTGTTGTATCCAGCCGATCGGTTTTGCCAAATCATTTTTGTCGCGGTAATCAATTTCAAACGGGAACACTTGTCCGTTTCTTTCCGGCGAAACGCGGTCCGCGTCCGCGATTATTCGTTTTTCGCGCTTCAAAACTGTCGGGTATCTCTCCAATGCTGTCAATTTCATTTCAACAACCCTTCCTATTCCTGAAAAGTCTTCCACTTCGTGGTCCACAATGGCAGACATTGGATACTCCGGAGTATTCATACAACAAAAGAAAACGATGCGCGATGAAACGAAGTTGAACCAAGCCGCGTGATGATTAAACGATGCTCAAGGGTGCCATATCCTTTGTGCTTATCAAAAAGATATTTCGGGAATTTTGCCGACGCTTCAACCATAATCCTGTCGCGAGTTACTTTGGCGATTATTGAAGCCGCCGCGATTTGCGCCTCCGAAATGTCGCCGCGAATAATCGCCGTCTGCGGAATCGCGATACCAGGAATCGTTCTCGCGTCCACCAAAATATGTTCCGCTAATACAATGTGCGACACGGCAAGCCGCATTGCTTTCAAGGTCGCCGGACGAATTCCGATTCTGTCAATCTCGTCCACTTCAACAATGCCAACGCCCCATGAAATCGCCTTCGCAATAATCATAGGATATATTTTCTCTCTTGCCTGTGGGGTCAACATTTTAGAATCGCGAACAGGTAAGCCATGGTTCTCCGGCAATATCACGGCGGCGGCAACCACCGGCCCGGCAAGCGCGCCACAACCCGCCTCGTCCACACCGGCAATACGAACGATGCCCCGAGTACGGAGGTTGCGTTCAATCATACTCATCGGCTTTGTCATACCCCACCTAACCTCCCCTATTTAGGGAAGGGGTTCCATATAAATAATTCTCATTCCCTTCCTTTGACTTTCAATCATATTCCCACTATTATACTCCCACTTTCAGCTCATTTATATTCTTGGAATTCCCTGCCTATTCTTGGAATTCCTGAAATTCCTTTTATATGAACCAACAACTCATTTTCGCAGTCGCTGCTGCGGCGCTCGCCATCGTTTACGCCTTGTATCTAATACGCTGGATACTTAAACTGCCGTCCGGCGAAGGAAAGGTGCTCGGCGTTTCGCTCGCGATTCAGGAAGGCGCAAAAGCGTATCTGAATCGCCAATACACGGTAATCGCCTATATCGGCGCGGTTGCCTTCATTCTTCTTTTCGCCTTTCTCGGCCTCCAGACGGCGCTCGGCTTCCTTGTTGGCGCCGCGCTTTCGGGAATAGCCGGCTATATCGGAATGAATGTTTCCGTCCGTTCAAATTCCAGAACGGCAGAAGCGGCAAAACACGGAATTCATTCCGCGCTTGATGTCGCAGTAAAAGGCGGCGCCGTAACCGGATTGTTCGTCGTAGGTCTCGGTCTGCTCGGGGTTTCGCTTTTTTATCTTTGGACAAAAGATGTTTCGTCTCTTATCGGACTGGCGTTCGGCGGTTCGCTTATTTCGGTGTTCGCGCGTCTCGGTGGAGGAATTTTCACGAAGGCGGCCGATGTCGGAGCCGACCTTGTTGGGAAAGTTGAAGCGGGAATACCTGAAGACGACCCGAGAAATCCCGGTGTCATTGCAGACAATGTCGGTGACAATGTCGGCGACTGCGCCGGAATGGCTGCCGACTTGTTTGAAACGTACGCGGTTACGGCAGTCGCAACGATGTTGCTTGCGGCAATCACATTCGGCGCGGACAGCGCCGCGGTACTTTATCCGCTCGCGATTGGAGGCGTTTCAATCATAACATCAATCATCGGCCTTTTCTTTATCCGGCTCGGACAGGATGAAAACATAATGAACGCGCTCTACAAAGGGCTGGCGGTGTCCGGCGTCTTGTCCGCCATCGCTTTCTATCCAGTAACGAAGTGGGTGCTTGGAGGTGTCGATGGAATAAATGTTTTGAATATCTTCCTTTCTTCTCTAATTGGCCTCGCCGTAACGGGCGCAATGGTCTGGATTACCGAATACTACACATCCACCGCGTACTCGCCGGTGAAAAATTTGGCGAAAGCGTCCGAAACGGGGCACGGGACGAATGTAATCGCCGGTTTGGCGCTTTCAATGAAGGCGACCGCGCTCCCGATTATCGTTATTGTTGCCGGAATGCTCGGAGCGTATGAGCTCGGCGGAATCTTCGGAATAGCCGTCGCCGCAATGAGTATGCTTTCTCTGGCGGGAATAATTGTCACTCTGGATGCCTACGGTCCGATTACGGATAATGCCGGAGGAATCGCCGAGATGGCCGACCTTCCGGAGAATATACGCGAAATCACCGACAAGTTAGATGCCGTCGGAAATACCACGAAGGCGGTAACAAAAGGTTACGCAATCGGTTCGGCGGCTTTGGCGGCGCTTGTGCTGTTCAGCGACTACACGCACAAACTTACGGAAGCCGGCGGAATAACATCGTTTGACATCGCCGACCCGAAAGTAATCGCCGGACTTTTCATAGGTGGGCTTCTCCCTTATCTCTTCGGCGCGTTTGCGATGGAGGCGGTTGGAAAAGTTGCGGGGGCTGTTGTTGAAGAAGTTCGTCGCCAATTCCGCGAAATTGCCGGCATAATGGACGGAAGCGGAAAGCCGGATTACGGCACCGCGGTTGATATTGTTACGAGAGGCGCGTTATCCGCAATGATAGTGCCCGCACTTTTGCCGGTTGTTATTCCTGTTATCGTCGGATTCACCCTTGGCGCATCTGCGCTCGGCGGTTTACTGATTGGAACAATTATTACCGGTCTGTTCGTGGCGATTTCAATGACAACCGGAGGTGGCGCTTGGGACAACGCAAAGAAATACATTGAGCGCGGAAACTTCGGCGGCAAAGGTTCATTTGCGCACCAGGCGGCAATTACAGGCGATACCGTCGGCGACCCGTACAAGGACACCGCCGGCCCGGCAGTCAATCCGATGATTAAGATTGTAAACATCGTCGCGCTTCTCATCGTTGCATTCATCGTTTAATTCATCAATCCAAATTGTAGAGACGCGCCCACGGGTCCCGCTTCTCGCGAGAGGCGGGATGGGTCGTCTCTTTGCAATAACCCTCTCTCCCTTCCATACTTCCTCCCTTTCCTCCCTTTTGTTACACTGTTTCAATATGCATCGCAAACATCCAATCTGGCTCGCCATGATTATCGGCGCAGTCGCCCTCGCCGCTCTCGTCGTCGCGCTTCTATCATTTCAGAGAGACGCTGTATTTCCAACAAACAATAATTCTATGACAAAAACATTCAACGAGCTCGTAGCGCTCAAAAACGAAAAACCGCCATTTAATATTTTGCGCGTCTCTCCTTGGGGCGACCCATCTTCCGTTATTTACGAGGAAAACGGAACCCGAACTACAAAAGCGCCTGTGTATGTGGTAGTTGAAAAACAACCGTATCTAGTTGATACGAACGAGTTTCGCCTCTATATTTCCCCTGAAGCGGACGGCGCGACTTATCGCCTGAATGTTGACCGACAATACTTCGGACGAATTGCCGAAGAACAAATAAATGTTCCTCCCGGCGCCGAAAGCCGCAGTCGTTTCGTCCTAATGATTTCCGATAAGCCGTTTGAAGAAAACGGCGACCCTGTTGTGAAGCCAACTCCGAGGACGAGGACGATACGGTAGGTGAAAACTTATTTTAATAAGGTTACAAAAGTGTCCGGCCGGACACTTTTGTAACCTTATTATAATCGTTGATATGGCGATCAATACTAGACCTATTGACATTAGCTAAAATACACAGTAATGATTTATCATGTTCGTCTAACAAAGGAGGCCACTGTGGCCAAACGAATGGCGAGTTTGGGAATAGGGTACGAACACTTATTCGCCACCAAGCCAACACAGCAAGGTGGTGATTTTTATAACAAAAACACCGCGCGATAAAGCGTGGTGTTTTTGAATGGTCGTTGCGCGAACAACTTCCATTGTGGTCCCGACCGAGGACGAAGAGAGAGTAATCGTCTCTCACTCGGAATCAGAGGCATTATAGCCCCTCTGGTCCTTCAAATCAACATCTATGGATATAACACTATGTAACAGGACTCCATCATTCTTGAAAATGGCAATCTCCTCGCTCTTCAAACGAAAAAATCCTCAATGTACCCGCCGGTACACCTGCGGTTTTTTCGTTTTCCAGAGCATCGGATATTGCTCATTATCAAGAATGCTAAGTCCCGTTTCATAGCGTTATATCCATACTTAAAAGACCAGAGTGGCCGGCGTCCGTTTTTCAGGCGGACGCCGGTTAAAGAGCTACTGCTTGAAGCCCTCCAAATGGATGTGGCCGGAGACCATCATCCCGAGGAGGATCACGCGCTCACTCGAGAGCGCGTGCTGCTCCGAGACCTCGCCCACGGTGTTGTAGCCGTAAGCGAGGCCTTTTCTCTCCCACCCCTTCTCGGCGGGGATGAACCGCTCGGGGTTGTCCCCGAGAAAAAGGTTCAGCCCGCGGACCATCTCCGCGAGCTTGAGACGACGCTCCTGGCGCCGGTCTCCGCCCCATCGTCCCGCCTCCACCGCCACATAGGCGGTGGCAAGCCAGCAATACTGCCGGCAGAGGCGGGTCTCCAGCTCATGGACCATGACGGCCCGGAGCTGGCGGACGCGCTCGGGGCGCGTGCCCGCAGGGATTCCTCGTCCCTGCTCGAGGTTCTCGCGGAGTCCCATGGACTCCTCCCTTCTTTCTCGGGGTGTCCTATCTATACACAACGACCCAGTGTCGCGCGCCAAGATAGGTTCGTGGTTTCCCCGACATCCGCCTTCAATATTTTGAAAACAGATGTCGGAGACGGATAGAACATCCGTCCGAGCTAAAGTGGGTTAAAGGAAACACTCTTTTGCCCCGCGCTCCTTAGGCGCGGGAGAGTTTGTTGTGTTGTCTCGACACACAACACGCCGCCCTTGGGCAGGGTAAACTCTGACCTACTCCTCCTTTCGGAAGGCAGCCACGATCAGAGTCACCGGACAAATCACGAGCAAGAAGTTGAGAGCCAACTTCGTCGTGCTGTCCAGCGGGGTCTGCCATGGCTCTGGATTCGCGTCCAGTTTCGCCATCCGCAGGAAGATGCCAACCGAGTTCAGCGCCACGAGGACGCCGAACGCGAGAAGCCACTTCCTTGCTTTGGACATATTTCACCTCCTTTCTCCCCTTCAACCGCAGTTGAAGGGGGTCCGTGGACTGGTGTTTCGGCACGCATTGCTTTCGTTGAACTCTTGGGGCTGTCATTACGACGCTCCAATTTTTGAGTTTCAGAAAGATACATGCTGAAGAGCACCTCAAAGATGTAGTGGCTGTGGTTTTTCCTACGACGCATTATTGCGCGGTAGGCCACGAACCATGGGAGTTGACCTTCCCATCTCTACATCTCCGATCTCTATCTTCAAATGCCTGACAACTTCAGAACTTTATTATTTGGATGAGATGCGCCGGGCTGGAGCGAGGAAAAACCGCAGGCGTATATACATACGATGAGGATTTTTCCGAGCGAAGCCCAAGCATATCGCCAAATAATAAAGTTCCCTGTAAAGACAAAGATCGGAGGGCGAGGGAGAAGGTTGTGCAAACCTGTCTCCCTCGCCTGAACCGAGTGCTGTTTTGGTGGGTTACCCCACGCCTGACCACATCGGCACAGGCGAGGGCGGAACTTTAAATTCTCTTCTTTGTTGTCTGCGTGTTCCGTTCACGCAAACGAAGAGCCAGGCATCTTCACGATGTGCCTGGATGTCGTGTCCTCCTTCCCGTTGGGTCGGGGGGAGGACAGTGGCCGGTGGCTACCAGCGATCGTTCCTCCCGAACTTCTTCTTGAGGTCATCAAGAGAAGCGCGGGG
The DNA here is from genome assembly GCA_964365275.1 of uncultured Gammaproteobacteria bacterium. Lineage (GTDB taxonomy): Bacteria > Patescibacteriota > Patescibacteriia > UBA9934 > UBA11717 > CAYIOW01. Next base: position 8,329 of record CAYIOW010000006.1, on the reverse strand, counting down.
AACGATGCCTTGCACGGCGGGAGCGGCCTTCGCCTCGGGCGCTTTTTCCGCGGGCTTCGAGTTCTGGTTGCGTTCTCGCGCAACCTTCACCTCCAGCTCGCGAATTTCGGCGTCCAGGTTTCGGTCGGCCTGAAGCTCTACCTGAACCAGGATGAGCCGGAACTGTGGCTGTTCCACAATTGTCCGGACATCCCAGCAGAAATAGCTCCTGCCGGCCTCAACCTTCGGCGAGCGGTGGTCAAGTACGAACTTGACACCGCGGCCTCCGGACTCCCACTGCTCTGCACCCGTCCTTGGGTGCCTTCCCTTCTGGAAGGTGAGCAGTCGCTTGGAGCCGTCGGCCACCGCCGCCTGCAGGCGGGCGCAGTCCTCCGCGTATGTCCCGCGGAGTCGGCGCGCCTCGTCAAGCTTCAGCTCGTTCGGGGTAGGAAGTTCCCACACCCGTTCAAACCTCCACTCGCCTTCAGCGCCGAGCGCCTCTGGGTAGACCACGATCGCCCACTGATGTCCGCCGTACTTGTAGTACGAAACGGACTGGGCAACCACGGTTTCTCCCAGAAGAAGCCGAGCAAGGACCTTCGCCATCCGGCCGTCAAAGGAAACCTCTTCGGTTCCCCAGCCGGACTTCAGGGCCTCCAATACCTGCGCCACAAAACCTTCCTTTTCAGGGGAAAGGTCGTAGTGACTGCAGGCGTTGAAGCCCCGGCTCAAGTCCTCCGGCACATCCAGCTCAAACTTCTTCCCGCACACTGTGCACGGGGAAAAGTGTTGCTGGAGCACCGTCGCCAGCTCCCGCCGGGCCGCCTCGGCGCGCCTCGCCTTCTCCGCCTCGGACTGCTCCGCCTCGGCAATGGCCTGCTTCACCTCTGCGATAAGCACATTGGTTTCAGAAGTCCACTGCCTCAGCTCCGAGCTGTCAGAGGGGAGATACCAGGCCGAAGCGCGCTCTGAGAGCCGGCTCCGCAGTTCGCTTTCAACCTTCCTACTCTCGTCGGAGTAGTACAGGTCGTGGGCGGTCTGCTTCGCCAGCTTCCCGGCCGCTTCCGCCGCCTCCCTCTCCATCCGCTCCCTCGCCTCGGCACGGAAACGTTCAAGCACGGCTTGCGCCGTCGCTCGTCGTTCCTCGGCCTCCTGGCTTATTACCTTCCACACCGGCTTCCACCGGCTGTAGTAATCATCCCAGTAGACCGTGCCGAAAGCCGAAAGCTCCTCGCCCGTCACCACGCACCGCCCGTAGACAGCGGTGATGAACGGAACTTCGGAGCCCTCAACCTTGTGGTCGGGGAGCGGAATCTCCGGCTGGCTCCACGCCTCCCACACCTTCCGGTTCAGATGCTCTCGCACCTTTTCCTTCAGGAGCAGGATTACCGTGGTGTCGCAAAGTTCATACCCGTACGAATACGAGATCTGAACTGCGACCTGCCGACCGGACGGGAGCCGTACGCCCTGGTCCGGAAGCTCCCGCCAGGAGTTACCATCGGCGGCGCAATCCTCAAGTTTCAAAGAAACTCGCGGGTCTGCGCCGTCTCGGTACTCCACGGGGAGCGTCCGCCCAAGGAGCTCGATCGCGTCGGGGTTATCTGAAACCACCTTCGCGGTGAGCTCCCTGTCCAAGGCGGGAAGGCGAAGCGCATCCCAGTTCGTCACCTCGGCACACCTTCGTGCGCCTCGGAGAGCGTTCCGGGTCCAGGTCAACAGCTCCTCTCGGCTGAAGACCTGGAACAGCGCCGAGCCCGCGCGACGGTTGAGGTCGCGCGCCCTTGCCTGGCGGAGTTTGTTCTCCGCCACTACCCCCTGTTGGGGGGTTTGGGTCTGCTGTTCCATTTTTTCCTCCTTTCTCCACTCGCCTTCCCTCTTTTGGCACCCAAGCCATTGAGGTTCCTCGGCGAGCTTCAAATAGTGTTGTACGCTTCATTGCTTCCATAGTTCTTCAAACCGCCTCTGCGGTTCTTTATTTGAACATTGGAAGTTGAAGTGTACAGAGCACCCGATGTCGCTTTTGCCCTCTTCATTGTTATGAGGGACTGTGGTCGTTGACCATGACCAAGCGATACCGTATTCACAGCGCGAACGATTTATCTGCGGACCATTCCGAAGAGGCAATCGTCGCCTGCTTATTGTCGGATTGCTCCGATCTATATCCTTATAGTTATCCCAGCTATTGGAGACGGCCCCATGGGCGCGTCTGTACAGCATGAATAATCATAAGGGCAAAGATCGGGAGGCGAGGGAGAAGGTTGTGCAAACCTGTCTCCCTCGCCCGTACCGAGTGCTTTTTGGTGGGTTTACTCCCGCCTGACCACATCGGCACAGGCGAGAGCGGAACTTCAAGTTTTCTTCTTTGTTGTCTGCGTGTTCCGTTCACGCAAACGAAGAGCCGAGCATCTTCACGATGTGCCTGGATGTCGTGTCCTCCTTCCCGTTGGGTCGGGGGAGGACAGTGGGCTCCGGGTCAGGCCATCTGGGATGCCAGCCAACCTGCGAACAGGCTGGCGGCCTCCGCGTGGTCCGTGTCCTCGGCGCGGGTCTCGCCCACCTTCATTCCGTTGAAGAACTTCTGCGTTGTTGAGACGCAGACATCCTTCGCGGAATCGTAGGCGGGAGAGAGGCCGGTCTTCTCCTCTACCAACTGCGGAGCAATCTCCGTCAGCGTTGAGGGGTCCACCTTCGTGCACATCCGGACGAGCTTCAGGACCGCTGGGCCCCGTCTCGTCTGAATCTGCAAGTCAAAAGGCAGACCGACCAGCCACTCCGCCCCGCGGACAACCGACTCCCGCGCGAGCTCGCGCGTGGCACCGTCCCCGTTTCGCCATGAGTCGTACTCACGGCGATAGAGATGGTCCACCATTCCGGAGCACACGGCCTTCAGGATGCTATCCCTATTGCCATTGCTCCGGAACTCGCGAACCCGCCCCCGAAGAGCGTTCTCGAGTTGGCGCCTCCGCTCCTTGGCCTGCTGATAGGCCTTGGAGTGGATACCATTCTCGAAGAGCTCGTCCTTGGACATTGACCCTGCGGCTTTGAACACCGCAAATTGGGCCAGAACATCCGAGGACTCCTCTCCGGGACAAAGTTTCCGCCAGGCGGGAGTTTCGTAGCGCTCCCGCGGTCGGACGGTGATGTCGCCCTGCTCAAGAATCGCGGCGATGGTGATAACATCGTCCACGACACCCAAAGCATCGGCGGCAACAACCATCCGTCCGAACTGGACGGAAACCGGGAGTCGGCCCACCTGACGGCCGACCGCCGTAACCTTTCCGGACGAATCCATACACCCGAGCGCCTTGAGCGCGCCCTTGGCATCATGGATGTCCTTCAAGTCCGGCTGGTGGAAGAACCGGAGTTCCTCGGCGTCAATCCCGTGCTCCGCCAACCTCAACACCGTTTGGTCGAGGCGCGAACGCAGGATTTCCGCTTTCGGAAACTCCGGTCTTTCGGACTCCTTGCAGTGGTCGATGTAGATACCGGGCTTTGTACGCCCGGCACGACCCTTCCGCTGTGCGGCATCGGCCTGTGAAATGGCCTTGAGGTACAAACCCTCAACGCCATCCACGAGCTCGATCCGCCGCTCGAGTCCGGAGTCCACCACGGCGTCTATGTCCTCTATTGTGACGCTGGTTTGCGCCACATTCGTGGACACGACTACCTTTGGTCGACCGTACCGACGGAAGCATGCTGTCTGCTCCGCCGGTGTCAGGTCCCCGTGGAGAGGGAGAATCTCGGCATTGGCGTTCGTGCTTTTCAGCCCGTTCACCAAAGCAGAAATCTCCCCCTTGCCCGGCTGAAAAACAAGAACATTGCGCCCCGCTTTCACGAGAGCAACAACATCCTTGAACAGCCCGGACTCTCCGCCACGCTCGTCTGCCGATGCGTGACGAACCTCCACGGGGAAGGTCCTACCCGGAACCCGGATTACCGGGGCGCCGCCGAAATAGGCGGCGAGCTTCTCGGCTTCAAGAGTCGCGGACATGACCACGACCCTGTAGTCAGCACCAGATTCAATCTGGCGCTTGGACCAAGCCGCGAGGACCTCCATGTTGAGGTTCCATTCGTGGACTTCGTCCAGCACCAGCACCTGGTGCCGACCCGCGCCCATGAGCTCACGAACGAGCGCGAGCCCATCCGTTACGAAAAGACAACGCGTCTCCGCGCTATCTTCTCTTTCATGGGCGGTTCTGAAGCCGACCTCGCCACCGAACCGGCAACCTCGCTCCTCCGCCACCCTGGCGGCTACGGTGCGGGCTGCCAGCCGACGCGGTTGAGTCACCACGCAGGTAAACCCTTCCTCCAAGAGGTACTGGGGAACCTGCGTTGACTTTCCCGCGCCGGTTTCGGCGGTGATGATCGTGACTAGGTTCTCTCGAACCGTTGTCACGATCTCGCCCCGGAACTTCCGGATTGGAAGTTCCATTTTTCCTCCCTTCTCCACTCGCATTCCCTCTTCTGGCACCCAAGCCATTGAGGTTCCTCTGCGAGCTTCATTGCTTCCGTAGTTCTTCGAGTCGCCTCTGCGATTCTTTTTTGAACTTAAGAAGGTGAAGGACGCAGAGCGCCCGATGTCGCTTTTGCCCTCGTGTTTCAGTGATGAGGGGCTGTGGCCGATGACCTTGGCCAAGCGATACCGTATTCACAGCACGAACGACTTTTCTCCAAACTATTATGGAGTGAAAATCGCCGTCTGCTTATTCATCCCACGAGAATTTCTCATGGGACTTTCAAAGCCCACAACCTATGTTGCAAACTTTGAAAGAATGTGATTGACTGATTGTGTATGAAAACCCCCGTTAAAAAACAATATCCTGTCATCGTGCACACTGACCCGTCCGGACTTTATTGGGTTGAATGCCTTGAAATAGAAGGATGTTACAGCCAGGGAAAAACGATTGACGAGGCCCTGCGTAATATTCGCGAGGCAATTGATGTTTCCGTCGCGGACATGCCAAAAAAATCATTTCAACCTGGCGTATAGGTCAAACAATTTTTGGAGATGTTATGACAGTCCGCACGGGCTGTTTTTTGAACATCTTCCCTCTAAAGGCCCTCGTGAATTTCACCAGGGGCTAATTGAGGGGGCAGAGAATGAACTGTGCAAGTCCACTCCCCGCCCGCCGTGCTGGCATAATTCCCTTCTTGTCCCCACTGCCGTTATGGGGGAAGGCGGTAAGAGATTTACAGCTCTCACCACTCTGTCATGCTCCGGTCTTTGTCTTGGATGGATCCAAGCCATTGCCGGTCTAGTCAGCATACTGACTGGCTCTTGGCGGATTCTGCGTACCGCCTAAAAGTTTGTCCCGGTTTACTGCCGGTTCAGTTCCACCGGATCGCCCCGACCGTCCGCCCTACGGCTGGACGACCGAGCCGACTTCCCGGCCGCCGTGGCTCACCGCCACGACGTAGCCCGCCATCTTCGGGTCGAAGACGGCAACCTCTCGGAAGAGGTGGGCCACGCCGTGCGCGATGGCGCAGGCGACCGGGAGCGACGCCGGACCGTTCAGGTACACGGACTGGCCGCCGGTGAGCGCGAGCTCACCGAGGGCCGAAACCGCGTCCTTCACGATCTGGTCGTTCTGCGCCGGCGTCCCGAAGGACAGCCGGAGCAGAACGCCGTTGGCGACGCTCTCGGCGGAGATGCGATAGGTGTCACCCATCGCGTTTCTCCTTCTCCCAAGACCTTATTCCCACTACCTCTAGTGGTTTCGGTCTGGGATTTTTGCTTCCGGTTACCCCCGAAGCGCGGGTTGCATGGGTACAGCCATGCCTGCTTGTTGACGATGTGGTCTCCGGGGTAGTGGCTTCCCCGTCCCCACTCAAGCCGTCGTCAGGCGGCAAGCTCCGGACTATTTTGCAACAGTCCTGTTTTGAGCCTGTCCAGGAATTACTGCCTGTGCAGTTGGGCCCTCGCCGGCCCTACCCCAGGTGCTTGCGCACCACGGCAACGGCGGAAGCGAGCTCGTCAAAGGCCGAAACCTTGACGAACGCGCGACTGCCGTGCACGGGGCCGGACATGGCACGCCCCTTGGCGTCCACTCGGGAGACGGAGAACGCGAAGTTCTCCAACCCGAGCGACGCCCGGAATGTGCCGATGAAGAAGAGCCCGTACGCCTCCGCGTACAGGACTCCCCACTCGTGGCCCGAGACATACGCGCCTTGCAGCGCGCCGTCCCGAACCCCGAAGGGAACCCCGTCCACGAGGACGAAGCCCCTCTTCATCTTGTCCAGCTCCCGTGCCGCCGCGGCGGCGCGAGCACCGGGGTCAGCCGCAAGCTGGCGGAACTGCCCCACCTGCTCGAGGAAGGCAGAGGCCGAAACCTCTCCTTCCCGGCAGACGGAGCAACCCGCCAGCCACCACGCCGACTCGGAGTCGGGGTCGATGGTCCCAACGGTTTCCCGCCGGACCTGCTCGACCGCCGCCTCGGTGTAGGCGGCGTGGAGGGTCGCGGCCAGCGTCTGCTTGGCCTCGGGGATGAGCCCCAAAGCGCAAGCGACGCCGGCGTCAAACCCGGGAGCCAACCCGTCCCCGGATGGAATCCGGGAAACGAGCGACTCTCGGGCGTTGACCCACGACGGCCAGCCACCCAAAGTGGCCAGCCGCGGGGCCGCGGCCTCGCAGGCGAGGACGACTTCGTTCATTTCCATGAACGAATCTCCTTTCCCCAGTACACCATTCTCTTACCGCGCTCCTGCGGCAGAAAAATAGTGTCTGGCACGAATATCTCCGGCTCCTTATGGAGTTTCCCTCTATGACACTTGTCATAAAGACCGGTCGGAATTCTCCGATTTCTACCTTCAAGTTAGGTACTCATCATTGCGAACGCAGTGAAGCAATCACATCACGATTGATAAGTCAGATTGCTTCGTGCCTCGCAACGACAAAAACAAAGTACTGTTTTGAAGATAAAGATCGGAGGAGAAGGGTTGGATGTGCAGTCCTTCCCTCCTCCCTCTGAGATTTCAACTCCGCGCGTATTCGGCGGGAGTCGAGTTTCGTTACTCCTCGCGATTTGCCATCTCCACGAGGATCTCGGCGAGCGCCCGAACGGTCGGGCGCGACGCGGTTGGCTCACCCCTCTCAAGGTGGTGGACCGATCCCCGCCAGACACCGTCCTCGCCGAGGACTGGAACGATGTCGGTGGCAGCCCGGTACGCGCTCTCTATCTCGGCCACCACCGAGATTCCGAGCTCCTCACAGAACTCGCGCCATTCCTGGAAACGCGAGGTGTCTCCTGCGAGGAGAACTGCGTGCGTTGCCGCCGCGCAGATCTTCCTGTTTTCGGCGGATGGGATCCCGCCGATGTCTACGATCGTGAGCGGGAGGGAACACGCCTCCACGCTCGACGCGATCCGGTTCACAAACTCCGGCGTGAACTTGGCCTTGTAGGCCGCCTTGCACTCCGCCGCCAACGCCGGATCAGCGTTGACGGTTTCCTGGAACCAACTTCCCTCGCCATCCGGACACGCCGTGATGACGAAGGGGTACGGGGCACCAGAAATACCCCGTACCGCGTCCTTCAAGCCCTGCCGGAGGCAGGACTTCCCTGAACGCGGGGGACCGCAGAGGACGATTTTCATCGTCACCTCCTTGTGAGGAATGATCAAAAACAACTCTCAGACCGTCTGAGATTATCATCATTGATTCCCTTCCTCGATTGAAGTCCCGTCCTTCAGCAAGCTCAAGACAGAAGCTCAATCGAGGAACCCACCGCAGCTTGTGCAGGGCTTTGGTGGGTCTCGAGCGCGTGCGAGATAAACCTCCCGCGGAGCGGAAAACGATTCCAAGCCCAACAGCTCCTTCTCCGACGAGGTCTGTTGGTGGGGTTGGGTCGGCGCGTCGGCGCCCCATTGCAGTATTTTACGCCATAGGCGCACTCGCTTATCATTGCGAGTATCCTCACGCCCTGCAACGGGCGCTCTCGTTCCAGTATCTCTGCCTCCGTTTCTCCACGATTGAATCGTGGAATTGTTTTTGCGCGATTTGCGTCGCACGGCGAGTTTTTACGGAAACCAACCGTCGCTCTCCATACCCGGTCATAGAAAGCGATTCCCTTTTAAAATCCTCCGGGCGGACTTGAAGTGGTATTTATACTCTGCGCGTTTAACCACTCGCGCTTTCTACACGAGGCATTTCTGCCTCCTTTCTCCCTGCTTTGTTAACGCACAATGCAGGGCAAAGCGTGTCCGCCGAAATCTCTTGAATGAATGACAAAGTCATCCAAGAGCTGGGGAAGCTAGCGGCCCTTGCGGGCCTGCTGTTTCCCCCCTCCCCCAGCGGTCCCCCCCTTCATCGCCTCCCGCAACTCAGCCTTGTCAAAATGAAACACCCTCCCGCTTG
>CAYIOW010000005.1:0-36717 GCA_964365275.1 uncultured Gammaproteobacteria bacterium | reverse complement strand
ACAGCCGCCGCTTTTATGGCGCCTCGTTTAAGAAACGGACGAAGCGTTTTTCGCGAGTGCTTAATTATCGGTGCCGATTCAACGGTGTATGACTCGGCAACATCGTCAATCGTCGGAATATCTTCGTCCGGGTCGTATTGCAGTTTGTCTGCGGCGCAAACTATGTCATTCAAATAGTCGTTTGTGGTGCGCAAGTCGGAAATTTTGTGTAGACACGGTTTTTCTTCAAGTGTTTTTGCGCACGGAATGGTGGCGCAATTATATTCAAGCAATTCGGCGGCGGACACATTAAGCATGTTCTCGCGTTCCGCCGTCGTATCGCCGACAGCCGATGATGAAATCAAAAAATTATTCGGATGTTTTTCAAAAATATCTTCCGCCGGTTCGGTTGAAATGATTGATATCGTGTACGGGGAAGGGGTGTGATTGATTTTTGTCAGAATTGCCGGTCTCGTTTCATCTTCTCGCTCAATAACTTCAACCGTTCTGCCGAATGTCGGTTCTTGAAAAGCAAAAACAACATTAGCGATTGGATTTAATGTTGGCCTAAACGCTTGTTTGTGTTTTATGGGCATGAAACAAGTACACAAAACGCCTCTTCCAATTCAAAAAAGAAGAGCGCGTTTTATTTTTGTGTTATTTCACTCTCATTCTATCACTTTCGCGGTGGATAAGATGTAGGAAACCTGTGGATAAGATGTAGTGAAGGGAGCGACAATGCTAATTGTGCGTTGCTGATTGGAAAAGAGGAGATATATCGGCAAAACCCCGAGATTTAGCAGGAAGCTATTGCGAACTCTGTATGCTATCGGTGTGGCGAATATTCAACAGATGCTGAATAAATGTTAAACATTTTAGAAAAATTTCAGTAGCACTTTTTGTCCGGTCGGACAAAAAGTGCTAATTTGTTTTTGCAAGGAAGACACGAATCATTTTTGTAAGTTTGGACGATTCTATCCAGCGGTTGAGTGGCTCGATGGCGTCTCGTTGTGTTTGCCACACACTTTGTTGGATTCTCACGAAACCGTTACGACGGAGGAGTACTCGCACTTCTCGTCTGAGGTCCCGTCGTGTCTCTGGTATGTCAAAAGCCACCAAACAATATGTTCCGTTAGGCAGAATATTACTGGCGGACAGCAAAGCGAGCTCTAGCAGGCGATTCTTACCTTCTTTGGTTAGCGCGAGACTGAGTATATCTCCATCCTTTTTTGCAGTAATTAAGCGTCTTTTCTTTAAATAATAGAATGTTTGCGCTCGTTCATGATAGAACTTCCAATAGCGGCTGTTTACCGATAATTTACGGAGTGGCATTCGTCCCATACTTGATTTTAGCAACATTACTGGAAGGTCGTCCATGAGTTCGCCGAACTCGGAGAGCACCTTCATGGCTATCGAGTTATGCGGTCGTGTCATGCGTCTTGCAAAAGCGTGTGCACGAGTCCGTTCAACTCTATTCAACTTCAAATAATTTGTAGACATGTAACAAAAACAAAACCGTGAATAAACGATTCTGTCTGGTGGGGTAAGACGAAATCTTATTTATTTGAGTATCACAAAATGAACGATCGGTCAATTGTGGATAAAGTTGGAAAAACGAAATGCACCATCATAGTTCATTTATTGAATCGTGGTTGGTAGTGGCGGAGAGAAAAGCGAAGGATGTGATATAGAAAATGGAAGAGGAGAAAAAATGACGGCGAGTTCGCGGTTATGAAAACCGTTTTGAGTATGTATGTTCAATGATGCGGAGCATTTCGTTTTCAAAACGGACGCGAGAGAATTGTTCGGTATGAGCGCGGATGACGGCTGGGTCAAATCGCGATTCGTCAAAATTAATAATAGCGTCGGCGAGCGACTCCCAGTTTTGCTCATTGAACAGCACACCGGTTATGCCGGATTTTACCGTTTCTTTCGCTCCGCCATGGCTAAACGATATCACCGGACGGCCGGACGCCATTGATTCAACCGCAGTAATGCCAAAGTCCTCCTCTTGAGGCGCGATATAGGCAATACAGTCGGCGAACAAGCGCGCCTGTTCATTGTTCTCTACCCGTCCGACGAATTCCACGGTATCTCCGGCTATGTCCTTCAGGCGGTCGCGGAGCGGCCCATCGCCAAAAACTTTCAAAGGAAGTTTAAGCCGGTTCGCGGCGTCAATCGCTATATCAATTCTCTTGTATCCTACAAATCTACCACCCGCTAAATAATATGTTTTTGGAGCATGTGATATTGAGAATCTATCGGTGTCAACAGGCGGATGCACCACGATAGCGTCTTTTCTATAATATCGGCGGATGCGTTCGCGAACCGCTTCTGAATTTGCCACAAACAAATCTACTCTGTCTGCGGCCAAGCGGTCCCATTGGCGGAGCCGTGAAAGGTAAATCGGCAGTAGTTTTCGCACTGGCCACGAATGGCGCATCTCATCAAGATATTCGTGCGCGTCCAACCATAAAAATCGTGTCGGAGTGTGGCAGTAGCAAATGTGAAAAGCATGCGGGGGAACCAAAACGCCCTTTGCGAATGTGCTGGATGAGGAGACGACCATGTCAAACGGCTTAAGCGGCAGATGTTCAATCGCAGCGGGCATAAGCGGCAAAAACCATTCGTATCGTTTCATCGCTCCCGGTATGCTTTGAAGGAAGGATGTGCGAACATTGTGCAGGTCATTGAATTTATTTTTGTCGTGGAAGAGCGTAAAAATCGGCGTATCAGGATATAGCGAAGACAAAACACGAAGGACCTGTTCGGACCCGCCGTCTTGTACTAAGTAATCGTGGACAAGCGCTAACTTCATGCCCGCCATCTTATCACTTCGCCCCTTTGCCAGTAAGCACCACCCACGGTGTTTTTAAAAGAATGAGAAAATCCAGCCACGGCGACCAGTGTTCAATGTAGTATGTGTCTAACCGCACTTCGTCTTCAAAATCCAAGTCGGCACGACCGGAAATTTGTGCGAGGCCGGTTATCCCGGGTTTGATAGTGAAAACTTTTCGCCACTCTGGACGGTATTTTGCAACTTCTTCTGGCAGGTGGGGGCGAGGACCGACCAAACTCATTTTACCTGCAAAGACAAGAAAGAATTCGGCGAACTCGTCCAAGCTCGCTCGTCTAATAATTCGTCCGACTCTTGTTATTCGCGGGTCATTTTCAATTTTTACGAGAGGACCGTTGCGAGTGTTTTGGCTTGCAAGTTCTTCGTATCGTCTATTATGGACTTTGTCATACATTGAACGGAATTTGAAGTATCTGAACGGCTTGCCGTGCTTGCCTATACGCTGGGTGATGTCACCGTCGTCTAATTTTGAAAAAAATACGGGGCCTTTTGAATCCAGTTTTATCGCTATGACTTCGGCGAGCATAATCGGCGAAGTCAAAATAATCAGGAACAGAGAACCCGCCAGGTCAAAAACGCGTTTGTAAATCGCGCCCCAACCTTCAAGCGGCGTTTTTCTAACTTCAAACAACGGCAGACCCGCCAGAGTATGCGCTCGAAGTTTTGCCATTGACGCTTGAAATAAATCGGCTGTGTAAAAGAACGAGATATGCGCTTCTTCGGTGAAGCGAAGCAGGCGAAGCGCGGACTCGCGACTCATGTCCGGGTCGGTCAAGACGATGATATCAACGCCGGTTGAAGAGCGACGGTGAATCAGCGCCTTGCGTGTCTCTAAATTGAATTCGCTGAATGTGTCCACGACTTTGAAACCCAAACTTGGTCGTTCGCGGAAAGCGGATTGAAGTATTGCGCGGGTTTTCTCGGGCCCGAGAAGAACAACTTTATGCTGTCCGATTCCGCGAGAAAGCAAGATGCGTTCAAATAGGCGAAGAAGGAGTCGCGAGGCCACTATAAATGCCATTGAAAGCGCCCATGCGACGAGCACTATGAAACGGCTTTCAAAAATCTGTTGGAAGAAAAAGATTACGGTGAAGACCAACATCATTCCGGTTGAAACGGCAAGAATAACTCGACCGATTTCTTCACGAATCGGATAGCGACGGATTGCGTAAAGGCCATTAACCGCGAATACCAAAACCCAAAGCGCCGACACGAGCAAACTTACTCTGACGAGTTCCGGGACATCAATCGTAAACGCGACCGGACGCCACACTGTTACGCTCGGCGATATACGAATCGCATAAGCCGCAAGTGCGGACAAGACAATCATTGTCGCGTCTGTTGGCACACGTACTGCGGCAAAAATGAGTTCGGAGCGTTTCATTGGAAGGGAGAATAGGGAGAAGTATGGAAGGGAGGAAGGGTAAGGAAGGGAATTAAGGAATTGAGGTATTTGGGCGGATGGATTCCCTCCCCTAGGTAGGGGAGGATAGGTGGGGTATAGCTATTACCGTCTCTTCAAAACAATGGTTGCGTTCACAGGACCGCCGTTCAAAGTGAGTGTTGCTCCACCGTCCGATAGCACAGCTTTGTAACTCTCCGGCGCGTTTTGCGGAGTTAAAGACGGAGAGGCCGTCGTGCCGGTTACCTGCCCCGCCGCGTCATTTGGATTTCCTCCAGCGTATTCACAAGTTCCTTGCGCCGTTCCGCCTTGCTCCCATTTGAAAAGAATTTCATCAATAATTCCATTCGCGTTTCCGCCGGAGTTTCTAAGTTCCGCCGTCCCGCTTCGTGAGCCGGTAAATGAGCAAACACTTCCGCCGGTATTAATTACCTCGGTGGAGAAATCCTCAACATATGTTGCTACTGTGTAATTGACCGCGGCCGTATCAACCGTAACCGGAACAAGGCGGAACGAACGGCCGTGGTGCGCCATTGTTCTGTCCAGTGAACCCAGGCGGTATGAATACGATGCCATTTCCCAGTTTCCAAAGAATCCCTGTCCCAAAATTCCGGCGGTTGGAGGAGGAACGGCGGCATTGGGGTCAACTTGAGACAGCGGGATTGTTACGTCTTCTAAAACATCTCCAAGGTCGCTGGTGTCTCCGATACATCCGACGCCGAGGAATAAGAACGAAAAGAGCACGGTGCACAATGGATAATTTCTCATAGTGATTGATTGACAAGAGTAGATAAAAATGATACTTTATTTCGGCATTCAAATCCAGTTTTCTGGAGCGCCGGACCGCGGCTTGACGCAGTTGTCCTCATTCGCCTTCGGGCTAAGGAGGGTCGCTACGCGAGAGGAAAGTCCGAACACCCTTTCGCTTCGGCAAAGGAAAGAGGGAAGTTGCTAACGGCAACCGGATATAAGCAATCGTTGACGCGCTGGCGAAAGTCGCGCGTGAGTGATGGCAAAGTCCAGGGAAAGTACCACAGAGACAATACTATCCGCCTCTGGCGGAGAAACGTGAAAAGTACGGTGGTGTCCGCAAGGGCTACATCGTTCCATACGCCGTGAGGCGTATGTGTGGCAAACCCTTCCCGGTGCAAACGCAAATTTGGTCGCGCGCTTGAGGTGCCGGGCAACCGGCATCCTAGAGAGATCGCGGTCTCCGCCAGAGGCGGACTTGTGTCCGTTCAATGACGTTAGACAAAATTCGGCTTACAGGCGCTAATGCATCAAAAACCACGGGCGAAAGTCCGTGGGTTTTGTTTATGATATGAATTTAAATCGTGGTGTTTCTTTACCGTCCACCATCACATTTTCCATAAACATTGCTTTTGGCCTGATCCATAGAGCATTTGAACCGAATTCCGGATGGTTGTAGAGCGCGCGATAAACGACCAATTCCTCTAGTGTCTCGCTGTGATGCGCTACACCGAGGACTTCGTAGAAGTTTCCTTTATAATGTTGGTATTTACCTGGTTTTAAATCATTCATAAGCAGTACGATTCAACCCGACCCCACTCAAAAGCTGGGAGCAAATTATAGTGATAGACCGATCCGCTCGCGCACTTCGGAGATTTTATTGATTGCAATCGCTTGTGCGCGGGAAGTTCCATCGTTAATGATTTGAGCGAGCGATGTCTCGTCTGAAAGAAGTGTAAGAATGCGTTCGCGAATGGGGGAGAAATAAGATACAACGGCCTCGGCTGTATCGCGTTTGAAGTCGCCGTAACCCTTTCCGTTGTATGAGGCGACGATATCGTTGGGTGTTTTGTCAACGACGAGTGCGAAGATGTCAATAAGATTTTTTACTCCCGGCTGTTCGTCAGAGTACTCTATTGTATTTCTGCTGTCGGTAACTGCGGTTTGAATTTTTTTCCTCATCACATCCGGCTCGTCCAAAAGTGCGATGTAGTTTTTCGCTGACTCTGCACTCTTGCTCATTTTTTTCAATGGGTCGTCCAGCGCCATAATTCGTTTCGCTCCTTCTCGCAGATGCGCTTTCGGGAGTTTGAATGTGTCGCCATATATTCGGTTAAACCGTTCGGCAATATCGCGCGCGAACTCCACATGCTGAACCTGGTCGTCTCCAACCGGAATTATTTCTGGGTCGTATAATAAAATATCTGCGGCCATCAAGGTCGGGTATGTAAACAGCGCAACAGGCACATTTTCTTTTCGCACTTTTGCTTTCTCTTTGTATTGTGTCATTCGTTCAAGTTCGGACATTTTCATCAAGGAAGAAAAAATCCACGCAAGTTCAGCGTGTTCGGGTATCGCGGATTGCTGAAAGAGGATGTTTTTATCAGCATCTAAACCAACCGCGAGGTATGTCGCCGTAAGTCGCAAAATATTCCGGCGAAGGTCTGATGGCTTCTGCACAGTATCCAGCGAGTGTAGGTCGGCAATCATAATTAAACCATCGTTGGTTTTTTGAAATTCAACAAACTGCTTCAGAGCGCCGAAGTAATTTCCGATATGGAGCAAATTTGTAGGCCGAATGCCTGATAGGAACTTCATACTGACGACAGTGTATCAGGGAAGCTTCTTTATTATCAATTCGTTTGGAGGATATTCGTCTCCGAGCGTGAACGAGAAATCGGAGTGTTTTTCTGAAAATGTTTTTAGCGTTGATTCAAGTTCAAACGAGTCGTTGATAAAAAGCGGGGCGATATATGCCTTTCCGCCGGGTTTAAGCAGCCGATATATTTCTTTCCAATAACTTGTGAGTTCGCGCCCCGTGAGATGTTCAAATGCGTATGTGGAAATTGACCAGAACGCGACGAAACGGTCAAACGAATTATCGGCGAACGGAAGGAACGGAAACATTGCTTGCACGACATCAGATTCTTTCGCGGTTTTTTCAAAACGAATACTTTCTATGAGTTCACGACGGCTGTTTTTCAATTTCTTTTCGCGCGATTGTTGTGGCATCGTTTCAGGCAGTGTCCGCTCAAACTTTTCATATTTGTCGCGAAGCTCGGTTTCCCAATCAAGCACATCCACGATTCGCGCCCCGTGAACGACGGCGTACCACAAATCGCGGACAACCGAGTTTGACGAATAAATCGGGTCGGTTTGTTCTCCTGTTTCGCGTCGTATTTCCTCCTCAATTCTTTGTTTCATCGCTTGAAACTCTGCGCCGATTACTTCAAACGATGCAAGCAGGTCGGTTTTAGCTCGTTCCAATAGCGTTTTCGCGGTGGCAAGCTCGCGTTTTAGAAAATCATTTGTTTCAGATTCGTACGCGAAGCCCCTTGCCTCTATATCGTTAATGCGTCTTTCAAGTTCTATGGCATATTTTTCCCTATTGTCTTGAAATTCGGCGATTGGTCCGAATTCATAATCAACTATAACAACGCCTTTGCGGTCCAATTTTTGCCATGGGTCTCCGACATACACGGTGCGTCCGTTTGGCGGAAATAATTCTTCAACGCTCACGCCGAATCCGTTCGCGACATATTCCGGCTCGTGACCGTTGATTCGTTTTCTGCCTTCATTCGTTTCCCAAATTTTTTCCCGGAGAGGCAGAATTGCAGTTTTTGTATTATTTGCGTCCACTGACGATCGATTTGAATCATGTGCGACTTCTTTAATCTCGTCCCTAGCTTCTTTATCTGCCATCGCGCGGTTATATCGCGTCTCCCGCTGTGAATTATTGCTCATATTATAGTCATTTTATTGTATCACATAAAAAACGCACCGAGCGAAGGACGCGTCGGCGCTAGTGTGGGAAGAAGTTCATACCGTGGAGCGACTTCACGAAGCCGACCATGGCATTGAGCGCGATCTCAAACAGCGAAACCTCAACTGACATCGTGCCGGAGGCGTAGGTTCGCGCCGAGTCAAAGGCGCGGGCTATCTCGCGGTCAATTGGTGACAGCGCGCTGTTCTGCGACTTCGCAAGGACGCTTCCCATTGCGCGGGACAGCCACTCGCGCAGTTTGGGCATGAGAATGTTGTCGCGTAGCTGTCTCCACTCGCTCCACGACATCCAATTCTGCGTGCCGGTAAGCGCGATTCGGATATCGCGGTTGTTTTCCGCGAGCCGCAGAAGTCCGTCCATCAGGACAGTTGTGTCTCCAAGGAGCTTCCGTCCGCTTTCCGTTCCGAGATTGTCTCTCACGAGACACTCAAGAGGAATTGGCAAAGCGACTGAAATGGCGGCGTGCTCAAGACGCATAGTTGCCGCGCTCGGACTGTCCGCCGCGAAGTAGGTACGGAAGACGGAGAGAGGGCCCGCCTCCGGTTCACGGTGAGCCGAGCGGAACTGGAGCGAAAGAGCGTTTCGTTCCAGATCGCTTATCCGGCTCGTCCACACATAGGTAGCATCGGTCGGAATAACCGAGAGCTGTGGTCGTTTGGGGTTCATGGCCCCTCCTTTCCTACTTCACCTTATCACTTCAGCCGAATTTCGCCAACGCCGGCGTTTTTGGTAATCTTGAATGGAATGTTTGTTGCTTCCCCTATATACTAAATACCGAATACTAAATACTTTCTCAATATGAACAAAACCGAACTCGCCAATGCAATCGCTGAACGCGTTGGTCTTACAAAAAAACAAGCCGAGGATATGATTGAAGTGTTTATGGACATAGCTACCAGCGAACTCGTGAAAGGAAACGAAGTGGCTCTTTCCGGATTTGGAGCGTTTTCAGCTCGGCTTCGCAAAGCGCGCGCAGGTGTTGACCCACGACATCCTACCGAACGCATACAGATTCCCGATGTTTGGGTGCCAAAGTTCCGCGCAGGCCGTTCGCTAAAAGAAGCATTGAAGAAGAAAACAAGTTCCTAGGCAAACAAAATCCCGCGTACATTTCCTCGGTGTTCGGACTCGTCGCCGAACAGACCTTCGGAAACATACGCGGTCTTTTGTTTGCCGGACCGTGCCGTGCCAATGTTCTTTATCTCGCGTATTCAATGACGCGGGTTTCTCGGATAAGCGTTACTTTAACTTCGCCCGGATACTGCAATTCGCTTTCAATCTTTTTAGCGATGTCTTTTGCAAGCGTATAGGCAGAGAAGTCATCAATCTCGGTCGGCTTCACAAAGACGCGGATTTCTCTACCGGCTTGAATCGCATAGACGCGTTCAACACCGGCAAAACCTGACGCGGTTTTTTCAAGCTCTTCCAAACGCTTCACATATTGCTCCAGCGTATTTTTTCTGGCGCCGGGTCGCGCTCCGGAAATTGCGTCCGCCGCTTTCACGATAACCGCCTCCAGTGTTTTTGGCTTGTCTACATGATGACCAATGGTTTGATATGCAATTTCTTCCGCAAAACCAAATTTCTTCAATATATTGTAGCCGATTTCAGGGTGGCTTCCTTGCATATCGTGGTCTACCGCTTTGCCGATATCATGGAACAGCCCTCCTTTTTTGCATATCGCAACATCGGCTCCGAGTTCCTCCGCGAGCATGGTTGAAATGGTCGCAACCTCCATTGCGTGTTGGAGTTGATTTTGTCCGTAGCTTGTACGGAACTTTAAGCGGCCGAGAATTTGAACGAGTTTAGGGTCAATTGAAGACACCGGGACGCCAAGTTCCATAAGTGCGTCTTCTCCTGCCTTCTTCATTTCTATCGCTAATTCTTTTTTGGATTGAAGCACGCTCTCTTCAATTCGCGCCGGCTGAATGCGACCGTCCTTCACCAGCATTTCAATAGCGCGTTTTGCGACTTGCCTACGAATAGGTGAGAACGAAGAAATCGTAATTGCTTGAGGAGTATCGTCAACAATAATTTCAGTGCCGGTAAGGTGTTCAATCGCTTTAATATTTCGTCCCTCTTTTCCGATGATGCGTCCTTTCATTTCGTCCGACGGCAAATCTACGGACGATGTCGTCGTATCCACGGCGACGCTTGCCGCCAGCCGTTCAATAACGAGCGCGAGCATTTTGTTTGCTTTCTTTTGGAGCTCTTCGTCCACCTGTTCCTCAAGTTTATGAACTCGTCCCAAAAGTTCTTCACCGCTATCTTTCTCAACTTCTTCAAGCAGACGGGCGAGAGCCGCGTCTTTGGTGAGTCCTGCAACCTCCTCGAGCTTAACCATTTTTTCCTTCTCTAATTCTTCCAGCCGCGTCTTTACTCCGCGCAAGCGTTCTTTCTCCTTTTCAATCGTCTCGTTTTTTTCCTCCAAATCCAAAATCTTCTTGTCAAAAGCGTTTTCGCGCTGTTCAACTCGTTCTTGCTGTTTCTTCAGCTCCTCGTGTCTTTCTTTTGCCTCCTTTGTCGCCTCCTCAATAATTGAAACCGACCTCTCTTTCGCTTCAAGGAGCAAGTCCTGCGCCTTTTGCTTCGCTTCGTTTGTCAGGTGTTCTGCGTTTTGTTCCGCGCCTGCGATTTTTCGTTTCACTAGAACTCCTCGCACTACATATCCGACACCCAGCCCAAGCAACGAACCAACTGCGACTGCTATATATAAAAACATATTCCAATGGGTCGCTCTGGAATGTGAAATAAAATTCAAACCCGGCGGGAATTAGTCCGTAAAGCTCAATGATTCGCTAATCTTCGCCATGTAATTAAATGTCAAAGGTCCAAATATTTCACTTCATGCGACCGAATAAAACTAAGTGACCTGCGAATAGAGTAATGGAAAACCGTATAGAAGTCAACGGGGCTTGACGAGCGTTGTTTTTTGCCGTTGAATGAGTGAAGACGACAGAAGAAGGAGAGTTGCATGATAATATATGACTGGTGGTTGTTGATAGCGTTCATCTTTGGAGTCGTGGGTTTTGAGTTCATGGTTTTTGCATATGCGCTTCGGAGGAGATTTGGTTCGCAGGACTGCGCACGAGGCGCGTTGTCCATAACACCGAATATGGACGACGACGAACCTGCCGAGCCATCGGCTGCACGCCTTCCGTCGCTTATGCCGGCAAACGATGTGAGGGAGTGGGATGTCGGAGAGGCGCTGAAGGACGCCGAGAACAAGGAGCGCGAGGGCGACTAGTCCTCTTCACGGGTCGTTTCTGACCCGTTTATTTTTTTGTCATGTATGTTTAACGGGTGTATTCTGTCGCTATGGATATAACACTATGAAATGGAACTTAGCATTTCTGAAAATAAGCAATATCCGATGCTCTGGAAAACGAAAAAACCGCAAGTGTACCGGTGGGTACATTGAGGATTTTTTCGTTTGAAGAGCGAGAAGATTGCAATTTTCAGAAATGATGGAGTTCTGTTGCATGGTGTTATATTCATAGGTGCAATGTCTGTCGGAGGTTCCTATGAACAGACGAGGAAGACATGGTCGTGCGCATACAGGTGGAGAATTTGCGTATCGCGATACGCATCAGTGTCATTCACCGTCTCAGTTTGGCAAGTGGGTGTCCGAGCACGAAGAACTTGTCATGGCGCTGTTTGCAGTAGCATTGTGGTCGTGTCTGTCCGCAGTGATTCTTCTTTCCCGCTGATTTCTTCGCGGGACAGTAACATCTCCGCGGGCCGTCTGGCTCGCGTTTTTTTCATACTTTTGCATGAATCAACTGTACAACTTTTTCGTAGGTACGAAAAACTTACTCCGTATTATTTTCTTTTAACAGCCGTGTTTGCCAGTTCTCGTGCGTAAACTTTTCAATCGGCCACGCGTCTTTAACATCGTAACCGCCAATTTGAAGTCGTCTCAAAGTTTCGCAATATCCGCCAACGCCAAGTGTTTCGCCGAGGTCGCGGGCGAGAGCTCTGATATAGGTTCCACTTCCGCATTTAATGCGCAAAATCAGCGCAGGCCATTCATATTTGAGAAGGTAAATCTTATGTATCGTTATCGCACGAGGTTTGCGTTCTACAACCTTTCCGGCTCTCGCCATTTTGTATAGTCGGCGACCGTTTTGTTTAATTGCGGAAAACATCGGAGGGATTTGTTCAAAGGTTCCAATAAATTTCTGCATGGTTTTCTCTATTTCTTCTCGTGACCATTTTTTCTCACCTACGGAAATCGCGTCACATTGTTTTATATCTCCCGTTATGTCATCGGTGGTACTGGTGGCACCTAGGTATATGGTGGTTTCGTATGTTTTGTCCAGCTTCATAAAGCCGTCAATTTTGCGCGTGGCCTCGCGACCTATGGCCACGATAAGAAGACCGGTCGCGAAAGGGTCCAGCGTTCCGGCATGTCCGATTCGTTTTACTCCGGTTATGCCTCGCAATTTTGCCACAACATCAAAACTTGTCCACCCGGCGGGTTTGTCCGCTAACAGAAAACCTGATTGCTTCGCCGGCGTTTCTATTTTTTTATCTATAGACATCACACGATGATTATAATACCCCTCCTCACCTCCCCTATGTAGGGGAGGGAATTAAAGAACGCAATTCATTGGTGTTCTCTCCTCCCCTACATAGGGGAGGTCGGGTAGGGTATAGCTACCTTCATGTCCCCAATACCTTATACCACATACCCTTTCTGACATTGACTTTGCTGAATGAAACCGCTATTCTCCCGACATGTCAATGAATGTGACGGAACTCGCTCGCAGAATGAGCGTTCCTACAAAGGAACTGTTGGAAAAATTACCAGCGCTCGGTTTTAGTTTGGGCAGGCACGCAATCAAGGTGAACGACAAGGAAGCCCAGCAGATTCAGCGCGCTTGGGCGGAGATGAAGAGACGAGATGCTCTTCAGCGAAAACATAAGGAAGCTGAAGACCGCGAGAAGGCGCGTTTGGAACGATTGGAAAAAACGAAGGATCGCGCCATAGAACTTCCATCAGTTATGACGGTGCGTGAGTTTGCGGAGCGACTAGAACTTCCGCTTGTGAGTGTTCTTCAGGAACTTATGCGCGCCGGCGTGTTCGCCAGCATGAACGAGAGAATTGATTTTGATACAGCGGTTATCGTGGCATCGGATCTCGGCTTCAATGTTACGAATGCAAATGAAACGCATGAAGAAGTCGCTGATGACAATCAGAATAAAGTCGCCGAGATTTTGAAAAATGACACGGGGATTACGCGGCCGCCGGTTATAGTGGTGATGGGGCATGTTGACCATGGCAAGACGCGGTTGTTGGACGCGATTCGCAAAACGAACGTAATGGATAGCGAGGCCGGAGGCATCACGCAACATATTGGCGCGTATCAGGTAACGAGACACGACAAACTTCTTACTTTTATTGATACGCCCGGACACGAGGCGTTTACGGTTATGCGTTCTCGCGGCGCGAAGGTTGCCGATATCGCGATTCTTGTCGTTGCGGCGGATGACGGCGTGCAGCCGCAAACGAAAGAAGCGATAGACATAATCCGTTCTTCGGGGCTCCCAATGATGGTTGCGTTGAACAAAATAGATAAGCCGGAGGCGAATATTGAAAAAGTGAAGCGCGAACTTGCCGATTTGAATGTTCTGCCGGACGATTGGGGCGGAAAAATAATGTTCGCTCCGATTTCGGCAAAACAAGGACAGGGAATTGACGAGCTTCTTGACCGGCTGATTCTTCTATACGAGACGGAAAAGGAAAAAATAACGGCGAATCCCAACCGCAACGCTGTCGGTACGATTATTGAATCGCATATAGATAAAGGAGCCGGTCCGGTAGCGACGGTTCTTATTCAGGGCGGAACGCTTCGTGTTGGCGATGCGCTCGGGGTCAGCGGCGCGTTCTATGGAAAAGTGCGCGCGATGCGTGACTACAAAGGTGCGTCAATTAAAACGGCGGAGCCATCGGTGCCGGCGCAGGTTTTGGGCTGGAAGGTGGCGCCGGTGGTTGGAGATGTTCTTGAGGTTTCGGATATTGAATCGCTTGAAAAAGCGGCGAAATCAAAAATGCGCGGCACTTCGCTGAAAATGGTGGGACCCAGCATGAAACAAGCGGCGCAAGCGGAAGGAGCGGAGGAGAAAAAAATGCTTCAAATAATATTGAAAGCGGATGTTCTCGGTTCCATGGAAGCCATTCTGGGAATGTTCCAAAAAGTTCGCGACGAAAAAGTCGGCATTTCTGTTTTATCAAAAGCGCTTGGGAGCGTAACGGAAGCTGATGTAACGAGAGCGTCCGCATCGGGAGCGATAATTCTCGCTTTCGGCGTCGGCACGCAAAGCAATGTTGAACAGCTCGCGCGAGACCGCGGCGTAGAGATTTTGTCCTTTGACATCATTTATAAAATGTTTGACGAGGTATTGAAATGGTTGGACGCGCTTTTGGGTTCCGAAGTTATTCAGACGCGAACCGGAAAGTTTGAAGTCATCGCTTTGTTCAAAAAAATAGAACGTGGCCAGGTCGTCGGCGGAAAAATTACGGACGGCTTCGCGGAAACCGGCGCGAAGGCGCAAGTATGGAGGAACGGCGAACTTATCGGCGAGGGAACCATCAAAGAGATTCGCATAGGCAAGGAAGTGGTGCGTGAAGTTCAAAAAGGGAATGAAGCCGGCCTGTCGTATATCGGCAAGACGGCTGTTGAACTCGGAGATGTGTTTGAATTATTCAGCGAAGAAGTTAAAAAGCAAAATTTGAAAATTGAA
Organism: uncultured Gammaproteobacteria bacterium; assembly: GCA_964365275.1. Classification (GTDB taxonomy): domain Bacteria; phylum Patescibacteriota; class Patescibacteriia; order UBA9934; family UBA11717; genus CAYIOW01. Next base: position 21,978 of record CAYIOW010000005.1, on the reverse strand, counting down.
AAATAATTTATGTCTCTTGAACTCACAAAGGATACTTTTGACCATGTCGTAACGGAAACCGCCGGCGTGGTGCTCGTTGATTTTTGGGCGCCGTGGTGCGGGCCGTGCAAAATAATGTCTCCCGTTGTTGATGAATTGGCGGGCGAGATGGAAGGTATGACAATCGCGAAAGTAAATGTTGACGAACAGATGGAGCTTGCCGCGCAATATAATATCTTATCCATTCCGACTTTTATTTTATTCAAAGGCGGTCAAGTTATTGACCAATTCAGCGGTTCAATGACAAAGGGAACGCTAAAGGAAAAAATTGAGAAACACCTGCTGTAACTATATGGTTAGCGAAGTTGTAATTCTCGGTTCCGGTCCGGCAGGCCTGACGGCGGCGATTTATGCCGCTCGCGCCGGACTATCGCCGATAGTTGTTTCCGGTCCACAGCCCGGCGGACAGCTTACAATGACAACAGAAGTGGAGAACTTTCCTGGGTTTGAAGGTGGTGTACAGGGACCTGAACTTATGGAAGTAATGAAAAGACAGGCGGCGCGATTTGGAACGATATATAAAGACGGATGGGTGAATAAGGTTGACTTGGCTTCAAATCCGAAGAAGATTTTTTTGGAAGGCGGCGAAACTCTTGATGCGAAAGCGGTAATTATTGCGACCGGCGCGTCCGCGATATGGCTTGGCGCGCCCGGCGAAAAAGAATTGCAAGGCAGAGGCGTGTCCGCTTGCGCGACCTGCGACGGTTTTTTCTTTCGCGGGAAAAAAGTCGTAGTTGTCGGCGGCGGTGATTCCGCAATGGAGGAGGCGACATTCCTGACGAAATTTGTGTCCGAAGTTGTCGTTATTCATCGCCGCGAGGAATTGCGAGCTTCCAAAGCGATGCAAGAACGGGCTAAGGCAAATGCAAAGATAACTTTTCTGTTAAATAAGGAAGTGAAGGAGGTTTTGGGAGTGGATAACGGACGCGTTTCCGGCGTGCGAATCGTTGACAATGTAACTGGCGAAGAAACGACGGTTGAATGCGACGGATATTTTGCAGCCATCGGTCACAAACCAAACACGGATATGTTTCAGGGCAAACTGGATTTGGATATCAAGGGATATATTATTCTCAAAAATCCGCCTTCGTCCAAAACGAGTGTTGAAGGAGTGTTTGCGGCAGGCGATGTTGCTGACCATACTTATCGGCAGGCGATAACGGCGGCCGGGACAGGATGTGTCGCCGCGCTGGACGCGGAGAGGTGGTTTGGACATTAGAAAGGAAGGAAGTATGGAAGGGAGGAAGGGATCGGGAAATACACAATACCCGTAAGTCAAATAAAAAAAATAATCGCCGGAGAGTTCGGCGATATTAGCGACGCGGAGATGTCGCGCGAGGGCGACTTCCGCCAAGAATTTCAAGGTGGATACTGCGGTCTTTGGGCGGCGGCGGAATCCGCGCGGGCCTGATTCGTGAACGCCTGCATGTCTCCAGCACGGCGGCGCACCCGATATCCCAGAGGTGCAACTCCATGTCTGCGAGCGGGTAGCTCGCGAGGCACTTATGCGGGTCTGCAGAGAGCGTGTAGCACTTCTCGGCCGGCGTAACGCCTATCGTGAGCGTCCGCTCAACCCAGTTTGCGAGTTCAATGAGGTGCCGCGTGCCACGACGACTGCACAACAAGCCCGCGATGTTTTCTACCATCATCCACATCGGGTCCCTCACGAATGCCGACAGGAGTATTGGTCCTTCGCTCCCAACGATGAATGCGACGGTTGGGTGATTCGGCACCACCAGAAAACCTAGGTTGCCTGTTCTGCGTTCTTCAACCACGGAAAGTATCAGTTCCATTTTCCCTCCGAAGTGGTTTTCGCATATTCCAACATTTGCCATTATTTGTCAAAGGTTATTGTCGGGTATAAAATTCGCGGAATATGACACCAAATGAAACGGCGCGAGAGCAGATAAAAACGGCGGGAGCGGCGGCGGGATTAAATCGGGAAACGATTGAGCGGCTCTTGAACATTGATAGAGAAGTTCACGCGTCATTGCCGGTGAGAATGGACAGCGGCGGGCTGCGATTTTTTTCGGCGTACCGGGTAGAACATAATAATTGGCGCGGACCGTACAAGGGAGGAATCCGCTGGCACGAAAAAGTTGACATTGACGAAGTGCGCGCGCTTGCGATATGGATGACTTTGAAATGTGCGATAGCTGGTATTCCAATGGGCGGCGGCAAGGGCGGTGTCGTTGTGAATCCGAAAGAGCTGTCGGTTGGCGAAAAAGAACGGCTTGCGAGAGCGTGGGCAAAAGCGTTTGCTGATATTATAGGGCCAAAGAAAGATGTGCCGGCGCCTGATGTGAATACGACTTCTGCGGAGATGGATTGGATTGAGGACGAGTTTTCTAAAATAACCGGCGACAAATCCGGCGCGGTTATTACCGGCAAGTCGGTTCCAAACGGCGGAAGTTTGGGGCGCGACAAGGCGACGGCGCGAGGCGGTATGCTTGTTCTTGAAGCGCTTCGCGAGCGACTTGAACTTCCGGCGGGGGCGCGAGTTGCGGTTCAGGGTTTCGGAAATGCCGGTGGAACATTCGCTCGGCTTGCAAGCGAAGCTGGATATAAAATCGTGGCGGTCTCCGACTCAAAAGGCGCGGTTGCCAATCTCAACGGATTAAATCTTGCGGCGATTGAAGCGCACAAAAGGGAGAACGGAACGCTTGTCGGAGCGCCGGATGCGGAAGCGGTTGAGGATGTTTTGGCTGTTGATTGCGATTTGTTAATTCCGGCGGCGCTTGAAAATTCAATTCGCGAAGACAATGTCGGCGGAGTGAAAGCGAAAGTTATTTTGGAATTGGCGAATGGACCGACAACGCGCGAGGCGGACGAAATTTTGCAATCGCGCGGTGTTTTAATAGTGCCTGATAGTTTGGCGAATTCGGGCGGCGTTACGGTTTCGTATTTTGAATGGGAGCAAAATACGACGAATGCGAAATGGACGGCGGAAGAAGTTGACGCCAAACTTCAAGAAAAGATGAAAGCGGCGGCGGAGGAAATGTGGAAAACACACGAGGAACTTGCCGTGCCCCTGCGCGTCGCGGCGCATGTGGTTGCAATGAGGCGATTGGCGGAGGTCGCGCCGGCGATATAAAATACTTTTTCACGAGCAAAACAAATTAGCACTTTTTGTCCGGTCGGACAAAAAGTGATACTGAAAAAAAGTACACATTGTTATCATAATCACATCACCAACCGTATTGATGGTATATTGAGATGGCACAAAAAAACAACCCCGGCATGCGTGTGCCGGAGCTAGGAGTTCTGCCGTTCGCGCCTGACGGCGGAAATCAGAATCGGCTGTTTGAGCGGCGACCGTTTGCGTTCGGACAGCAGTTCGGCGAGCTTTCGTTCAGCTTCGGCGACAGCCGCCGACGCTTGTCCGTACTTCAACGCCGTCAGTCGCCATATCCGTTTGAGCGCGATATCTCCCCATGCCGGGAAGATATTCCAGCGCTAATCCGCCGCACCAGGTGAATATGAGACACGACCACAAAAGATTGAGCTGACACCTTGTCGCTGGTGTCCGATTTACTTCTGTAAGCAGGTATACAGGCTCTCCAATCGCTAAGGCAAAGAGAATGAAAAAGGTTGGAATAGAAGCAACCATCGACAATAAATTCCACCAATCACTATTGCCTAGCGTCCGCGAGCCAAGTCCGTAGCGAGTTTCGTGTATGCTCGCCGTCGCTATCAGTGTATAAATCCCAAGGCAAAACAGTAAGAGCATGATGGCTCCTTTGTACTGTCCGAACGGAATGTTCGGAATCGTCAACTGTATACGAAATGGCGGTTTTGTCAATTGCAGAGGATTGAGCGGCTTGAGCGTAAAGCGTAAAATTGCTAGAGTATGCGTGTTATGCACTACGACCATAAGGGGATTGAAGGGAAGTGGCAGAAGAAGTGGGAGGAAGCCGGAATTTTTAATGCCGAGGATTCTTCAAAGAAGAAAAAGTTTTATTGTTTGATTGAGTTTCCATATCCGTCCGGCGCGGGGCTTCATATCGGGCATCCGAGAAGTTATGTTGCAATGGATGTTGTGGCGCGAAAACACCGGATGGACGGTGAAAATGTTTTGTATCCAATCGGTTGGGATGCGTTTGGACTTCCAACGGAAAACTTTGCCATAAAAACCGGCAGAAAACCGCAGGATGTTACAGTGGAGAATATTGCGACTTTTCGTCGGCAACTTCAATCGCTTGGCATTTCTTTTGACTGGTCGCGCGAAGTAAATACAACCGACCCAGCGTATTTTAAATGGACGCAGTGGATGTTCTTGGAATTCTTTAAAGCCGGGTTGGCGTATAAGGCAAAGACGGAAATAAATTGGTGTACTGTTTGCAAAATTGGTTTGGCGAACGAGGAAGTTGTGAACGGTGTTTGTGAACGATGCGGTGGCGGTGTTGATAAGCGCGAGAAGGAACAGTGGATGATTGCAATTACGAAATACGCTGACCGTTTGTTGGAGGATTTAAAGACGGTGGACTATCTTCCAAAAATCAAGAAGCAACAGGAGGATTGGATCGGGAGAAGCGAAGGCGCGGAAATTGATTTTGAAGTTACAGCAGACGCTTCATCGCCATTGCGAGCGGAGCGAAGCAATCCCAGTGGGAAGATTACCGTCTTCACCACTCGTCCAGACACAATTTTCGGCGCGACATATATCGTTCTCGCGCCGGAACATCCGTTAGTGTCGCAAATCACAACAGATGAAAATATGTCGCAGGTTGAACGGTATGTTCTATCCGCGAAAGCAAAGACGGACATTGAACGAGGCGACATTTCAAAAGAAAAAACAGGCGTGTTCACCGGAGCGTATGCCGTCAACCCCGCAACTAAAAAGGAGATTCCCATTTGGGTGGCGGATTATGTTTTGAATTCGTACGGCACCGGCGCCATTATGGCGGTTCCGGCGCACGATGAAAGAGATTTTGCTTTTGCTGAAAGATATGACTTATTGGTCCAATCGGTCGTATCACCACTTTCCGGCGAAGTAACCAATTGTTTTGAAGGCGAAGGTGTTTCCAACAACTCCGGATTTCTCAACGGGCTAAGGACATCGGAAGCGAAAGCAAAGGTAATCGTATGGCTTGAAGAGCAAGGCACCGGTATGAAAAAAATAACATACAAACTCCGCGATTGGGTGTTTAGTCGTCAACGATATTGGGGTGAGCCGATTCCGCTCGTGTGGTGCGAAAAATGCGCGAAGTGGGTTTCGCTTCCTGACGATAAGTTGCCGCTTACACTTCCCGATATTCCAAAATATCAGCCAACCGATAACGGCGAGTCGCCTTTGGCGGTGATTGAAGATTGGGTGAAGACGACATGTCCGGAGTGTGGAGGTGACGCTCGTCGGGAAACCGATACAATGCCGAATTGGGCCGGGTCGTCTTGGTATTTTTTGAGGTATATAGATTCAAAAAACGATGAGGCGTTCGCCGACCCGAAAAAACTGAAGATGTGGATGCCTGTGGATTGGTATAACGGCGGAATGGAGCATACGACGCTTCACCTTTTGTACTCCCGTTTCTGGAATAAGTTTTTGTTTGACCGAGGTCTTGTTCCATTTTCCGAACCGTATGCGAAACGCACGAGTCATGGATTGATACTCGCCGAAGACGGCACGAAGATGTCAAAGAGCAAGGGTAATGTGGTGAATCCGGATGATATCGTGAAAGAGTTTGGTGCGGACGCATTACGATTGTTTATTTTGTTCATCGGACCTTTCGCCGAACCGGCGCCGTGGAAACGAGACGGATTGGTTGGAATGAGACGGTTCATTGAAAAAGTTCTGCGCTTGCCGGAAATTATTGCTGACAAAGAGTCGGAGGAGATTACGAGGTGTTTGCATAAGACAATCAAGAAAGTCGGTGAGGACATTGAAAATATGGCGTTCAATACCGCGGTTTCTTCGCTGATGATTTTTGTGAACGAAGTAACTTCAACGGGGAAGATAACGAACGACACACTGAAAAAGTTCTTGAGCGTTCTTTCGCCGTTCGCGTCTCATATTGCGGAGGAAGTGTGGGAGAAGGTTGGCGGTAAAGAACTTGTTGCGGAGGAAGTGTGGCCGAAGTATGATTCAAAACTAGTCGTAGACGATGTCGTTACCATCGGTGTTCAAGTTAACGGAAAAGTTCGTGGCGATATCACGATTGCTCCTACGGCGTCTGAATCGGAGGCGAGGACGATAGCGGAGGCGAACGAAAATGTCGCCAAACATTTATCGGGCAATGCGATTGCAAAATTCGTTTATGTTCCGGGACGCATAGTCAATTTCGTGCTGAAACGCTAGGATTATCGCCGGTTTAACACTTATCCACACTTGCGTTTTTGATGATGTTATGTTAGATTGGGCGCAGGTTTGATTAGAAGTGATCAACCCAAAGTTCCTCCATCAATGGGGGGATTTTGTTTTGGCGGAAAACCTTCTAAAATGGCGCCTTTTCGTCACCCAATCATTCGCGAATAGCGTGGCCACCTAACCTACCCTGCGAGGGGAAGGAAACCGGTTATCCAGTTCCAAACAATAATATGAGGATAATCTCCAGCGATTTAAGAAACTTAATTCCCTCCCCTGAAAGGGGAGGATAGGAGGGGTAAACAATTATGTATTTTTCTGATAATCAAGCATTTCAGAAAACTCTTCGTCAGCGCCTTCGTGGGGAAGCGACTGCTCCAGAGCGAATCCTCTGGCGCAAGCTTCAAGGAAAACAGTTAGAAGGACGGAAGTTCAGGAGACAGTACGGAATTGAAAACTACATTCTTGATTTTTATTGCCCAGAGATTCGTCTTGCCGTTGAAGTAGACGGAGATACGCATTTTGAAAGTGCAGATGCCGAAAGAAAAGATATAGAACGAGAGCGGTACCTGATAGAGACGCATCACATTCAATTCCTTCGGTTCACTAATAGGGATGTAGTTGATAACCTAGCCGGAGTCGTTGATTCAATTATGCGTCATATCCAAACGCATTAGCGCTTCACCCCACCTAACCTCCCCTGCGAGGGGAGGGAAACTAAGCGACCGATTCACCAATAAAATGTGAGGGAGGGAAATAATTTAAGCAATATGATTCCCCCTCTGAAATTAGAATGAAGTAATTAAACTTAAGCAACATAATTCCCTCCCCTGAAAGGGGAGGATAGGAGGCCCCGCCATTCGCGAGAGGCGGGATTGGGTAAACTTATTGATTGTATGAAACAAAAATTCGCCGCGTACAGGTTTCTTCAAATCGCATGTGTGGTGTTTTTAGTTGGAACGGCTGTTTGGCAACTTCATGTGCGTGACCAATGGTTTAATTATAAAACAACCGATTCGTTGGTTATTCTTGAAGGCACGGTGGCGAAAAGGGTTTCCGAAAATGGTTGGTGGCAAACAGTGAACCTGAAAAATGTTCATACGGGAGAGGTGGTGTTCCCAAAATTTGTTCGTGTGCGGCTTCTTGGTTTTCCGGTTATGCATGTTGGCGACAATATCCGCGTTGAGTGCACGCTTAAAAATGTTAAAGACGCCATGTCGGCGGATTTCCGTTTTGACCGCTGGTTAATAAAGGAAGGCGTGTCGGTATTGTGCGATTCCAAATCGGTTGGAACGATAATCGGCAAAAAATGGGATTTGCAAACGCGGCTCGGCTTCTTGCGCGAATATCTGACCGACACGGCGCGGCGCTTTCTTCCGGAACCGCACGCGACTCTTCTTGCGGGATTGATATACGGCGACATTGTGGGTCTGCCGGATGAAGTCAAAGATTGGTTTCAACGCACGGGAACTCTGCATCTTGTCGCGGTATCCGGTTCTAATGTCGTTTTAGTGACGGATACGATTTTGGTTTTGCTGATAGCGCTTGGTTTAAACAGAAAGGCCGCGTTTTATTTTCTTCTCGTCGCGCTTTTCTTATTCGTGATTTTAACCGGAGCCGACGCTTCCGTCGTTCGCGCCGGATTTATGGGCGCGCTGTTTCTGACGGCAAAACAAATCGGCAGGCCCTCCGCATCGCTTTCGTTATTTCTCCTAACGATGGCGGCGATGGTCGCGTTGTCCCCGCGCTTGTTGCTTGATGACATCGGTTTTCGTTTGTCATTCGCTGCGGTCGCCGGAATAATGTGGCTCGCGCCTAAGATAAAGAAATATTTCTCGTTTATCAAATATGACGATGCCAGAACACTGCTGTCGGAGACATTCGCGGCAATCATCGCGACTTTGCCGTTTTCTGTCATCTCGTTCGGAACGGTTTCCTTGATTGCTCCGATTGCAAATCTGCTTATTCTGCCGGTCATTCCCGCAATTATGATTGTAGGCGCCGCGTTTTTGATTATGTCGGCGGCATCGCGCGCGTTCATCGCAGTTCCGATTTTGATTTGGTTGCCCATCTATGCGGTGTTGGAATATATTTTTGTCGTCGTGCGTCTTCTGTCGCGGTTTCCGGTTTGGCGAATCGGCTTATGAAGAAGAACGCGGCGATTATTTTTGCATTGTGCGCGGTTGTGAGCGCGGCGGCCGGTTTGTTGTCCGTATTCAGCGAAGAACCTGTTGTTGAATTATGCGCTTTTGATGTCGGGCAGGGCGATTCGCTTTTTCTTCAAACGAAAAACGGCAGGCAGTGGCTGGTAGACGGCGGGCCGAGTTCTGTCGTTTTGTCGCGGCTCGGAGCAAAAATACCACCATGGGACAGAACGATTGATGGAATCATTTTAACGCATCCGCATGCCGACCATCTCGTCGGGCTTATATCGGTTTTAGACAGATACGAAGTCGGCGAGATTATCGCAACCGACGTCCGGTATGACTCTCCGCTTGCCGGTGTGTTTGAAGACGCCGCGGAAAACGAACGCGCGAATTATCGCGCGGCGCTTTCGGGAACGGTATTTGAAGAGGACGGAGTGTCACTCCGCATAGTCGCGCCGGGAAACTTTTATCACCACCAGAGCGTCTCCGATGTGAATGAATCTTCGGTGGTTATGGAATTGAGAGTGGATGACATGAAGTTTTTGCTCATGGGAGATTCCGGAGAGGAAACGGAGCGAGCGCTTCTTCGTGAAAATGTTTTTTCCAAGGTTGATATTTTGAAAGTTGGGCATCACGGAAGCGCGCGCGGCTCGTCATCGTCATTTCTGAATGCGATACGACCGGCAATGGCAATCATTTCGTCAGGTGCTGATAATCGTTACGGACATCCGCACAGAGCGACGCTGGATCGTTTGCAGAAAATAGGCGCGCGAATTTTTAGAACCGACACGGACGGAACGGTTTGTGTGTCTGTTGAAAACGGCGAGTTGCATACGAGAACGCGCGCTTCATGGATTCCGTGGTGGATATAAAAATGCTCACATGAAGCATGAGCACTTTTGGCGCTCCATCAAAAAATGTCATCGTCACGGCAATACGCATCCGGGCACCCATGGAAGGTACGATGAAGGCAGATTGCGTCCGCCTGCTCGCTCTTTCTGGGTCTCTGCCGCTGGCGCAAGACCGGATCTGCAAAGCTCACCGGTATCTTTAGCGCCTTTCACGAGGTTATCTATCGCGTGACGATTCAGTTCCCTGATGAAGCACTTTAAGTATAAATCCGCCTTGCCACGCGTCAAGGGGCAAACTGGGAAAAATACACAAGTTATCCACAGCGTGAATTCGCGAAACATTGTCACATTTGTTTATTCGTTGATTCCATGATTCAAGGATTCACTTAATTGAAATACTTCCATATTTTTCAATGGTTATGTATACTCTTGTTCGTTATGAATATACAGCAAACCCTGATTCTTCTTAAACCTGATGCGGTTCAGCGCGGACTTATTGGAACTATTATAAGCCGTTTTGAACAGGTTGGGTTGAAAATGACCGCAATCAAGATGGTCCATCCGAGGAAGGAAGATGTTGACCAGCACTACGCGCTTACCGATGAATGGATGCGTGGAGTATTTGAAAAATCAAAAGCGAAATATGATGCGAATGGGGAGGCGTTTCCGTGGACTGACCATGTTGCGTATGGAACCGAGATAAAACGAGGGCTGATGGATTTCCTGATGGCGGCGCCGATAGTTGCGATGGTTTGGGAAGGGGAGGGCGCGGTGGCGATTATTCGCAAACTCGTCGGGTCAACCGAATCTGCCGGTTCTCCCGCCGGAACAATCCGCGGCGACTTCTCTCATGACAGTTATTCTCTTTCAAATAACCAGAATCGCCCGCTTCGAAATCTTATTCACGCGTCCGGGACGCCGGAGGAAGCGAAAAACGAAATCGCCGTTTGGTTTACCGACACGGAACTGTATCGCTACGAACATGTTAACGACCGCGTTCAGTACGATGCAGAATGGTTTTTACCAAAGCCATAGTGTGAACAAAACGACCCCGCAAAGGGTCGTTTGGGTTACGCTGTTGCGACTTTCAGCGCAGTTTGTCTCTTCGCCGCCGTCTTGATGCATTTTGTGCACACCTTAAACTTGTTTCCGTCTACGCGCTTGGTCTGCAAGTTCACCTGTCGTTTTTGTTTGGTTGCGATATTGCTGTGGCTTCTGGAGTTTCCAACAAGCCCGCCACGCCCGCAAATGTCACAGAATTTTGCCATATAGTTTTTATAAATGAATGTGGGCGGAATATATCGGGTTTCACTGCACGCGTCAAGGTTGGTATACTTTAGCCACTATGTTTTCTCTTCTTTTTGAACAGCCGGCTTTATTCATCGTTTTGTTGCTTGCTATCGTGTTCGCGCTTTCATTTCACGAATTCGGGCACGCCGCGGTTTCGTATCTTTTGGGAGACGAGACGGCGAAGCGCGCAGGACGGCTTACACTGAACCCGTTAGCTCATCTTGACCTGTTCGGATTTATTCTGATGATAATCGTTGGCTTCGGTTGGGCGAAGCCGGTGCCTTTCAATCCATATAACTTGAAGTGGAAGAAGTGGGGGCCGGTGGCTGTCAGTTTGGCTGGGCCGTTCTTTAATCTGATTTTAGCTCTCGTTGCTGGTTTGTCTTTTCGGGCGTTAACATCGTTTGGTATTTTCGGTGAAGGTAACGCGCTTCTGATTTTTCTCTTTTTCCTCGTTATCTACAATCTAGGACTAATGATATTCAATCTGATTCCTGTTCCTCCATTGGACGGTTCACGGCTTCTCTTTCTGTTTTTAGACCATTTCAATTATATTGAACTGAAACGCAGAATTGAAACGCAGGGTTCGTGGGTGTTGTTTTTAGTGATTATTTTCGATTCCGTTTTTCGTCTCGGCATTTTCTCCGCGCTTTTCGGTTTCGTCCAAAGCGTTCTCGGTTGCGCTATTCTTGGCGCAAGCGGTTGCGGGATTTTGTAAAAAACACCGCCAGAGTTTGGCGGGTTAGCGAGAGGTCTGTTGTAGGCGATATGGCTCGATGATATCACCCGATGTAGACGACGGAGTAGACCAGAACTCCAAGGCCGCCGACACAAAGTATGCCGGATGCTTGTTGAAAACGATCCCAGAATACCCATCGTTGAAGTTCGGCGCTCCCTTCAACGGTTCCATTTTCTTTCACTATCCTGTTTATGACGATTTCAATCTCGCGCGCCCTCCGATAGGCGAACACATAGACGAAAAGCATCACTAGGCTACTCACAAGCGCATCGATTTGGAGAACGGTCATTGTTAGCTCCTTTTCTTTCTTGATTTAACCACGCCACTACTAAAAAAACAACCCGCCGATTGACATTCTACCTGGTTTTCGGCATACTTTCGCCACTTATTAACCGCGGCGTTCTCGGAGTACCCGTTTGAGCGGGGAAGCAACCGAGTACGCTATCATTCATATCTCATGCCGACAATCAATCAGTTGGTCCGAAAGGGCCGCTCGTCTATCAAGCGCAAGAGCAAAACGCCTGCGCTCTCTTCTCGTTTTGATTCATTGCATCGCAAGCGTACGGAAGTGGCAAGCCCGTTCAAACGCGGCGTCTGCGTGAAAGTTGCCACGATGACACCGAAGAAACCGAACTCGGCTTTGCGTAAGTTTGCCCGCGTTCGTCTTTCAAACGGAATTGAAGTGAACGCTTACATCCCGGGCGAAGGTCATAATTTGCAGGAGCACTCGGTGGTAATGCTTCGCGGAGGCCGCGTGAAAGACCTTCCGGGTATTCGGTATCACATTGTTCGTGGCATTTACGACACGCAGGGAATAGACACCCGTCGCCGCAGTCGCTCTAAGTACGGAACACGCCGCCCGAAGGCCGCCAAATAATATGCGCGGAAAACAAGCTCCGAGACGAGACATTCGTCCCGATTCAAAATACGGAAATCTGATGGTGGCGAAATTGGTTAATCAGGTGATGAAGAGCGGCAAAAAAACCATTGCCGAAGGTATTGTGTATTCGGCTTTTGACCAGATTTCAAACGCAAAAAAGACCAATCCGGTTGAAGTGTTTGAAGCGGCGATGAACAATGTAATGCCGAATATGGAGGTGAAGAGTAAGCGCGTCGGAGGCGCGAACTATCAAATCCCAATGCCGGTGCGAGGCGAACGCAGAATCGCTCTCGGTTTTCGTTGGATTTTGGAAGCCGCGCGTGCCGGAAAAGGCGCGCCGATTTCAAAACGGTTGGCAAAGGAACTGATGGATGCCGCTGACGGCGCCGGCGCGGCCGTAAAGAAGCGCGATGATGTTCAGCGCATGGCGGAAGCGAATCGCGCCTTCGCTCATTTTGCTCGATAATATGCCCAGAGAATATTCGCTTGAACAGACGCGCAATATCGGAATAATCGCGCACATTGACGCCGGAAAAACAACGGTGTCGGAGCGCGTGCTGTTTTACACCGGTCGCAAGCACAAAATCGGAGAAGTACACGAAGGCGACACTACGATGGACTGGATGGAACAGGAGCGTGAGCGCGGAATTACCATTACCGCCGCCGCCACAACCTGTTTTTGGAAAGGGCATCGCATTAACCTTATTGATACCCCGGGGCACATTGATTTTACCGTTGAGGTGAAGCGGTCGTTGCGCGTTTTGGATGGCGCGGTCGTTGTTTTTGACGGAGTTGCCGGTGTTGAACCGCAGTCGGAGACCAACTGGCGCTACGCGGACGAATATCGCGTGCCTCGCATTTGCTTCGTAAATAAATTGGACCGAACCGGAGCCGACTTTTTTAAGGACTTGGATTCAATTCGCAACCGACTTACAAAAGACGCGCATCCTCTTCAATTACCGATAGGCGTTGAAGGCGGTTTCGTCGGTATCGTTGACCTATTAAAAATGCGAGCGTTTATATATAAAGACGATGAAGGAAAGGTGATTGAAGAAGGAGATATTCCGGTGGAGATGTTGGATAATGCAAAGAAGTGGCGCGCGTCTCTTTTGGAGGCCATTGTGGAGAATGACGAGGCATTGATGAACAGGTATTTAGCCGGAGAAGAGCCGAGTTTTGATGAACTTGTCGCGGCGCTTCGCAAGGCGACGATATCGCTTTCAGTTGTTCCGGTACTTTGCGGTTCAGCTCTGAAGAACAAGGGAGTGCAACAGATGTTGGACGCAGTAACCATGTATTTGCCAAGTCCGTTGGATGTTCCTCCGATTGTCGCGCATGACCCGGACGACCTGGAAAAACTGATTCCAGTTGAAGCAAAGGACGATGCGCCGTTTGTGGCTCTTGCCTTCAAAATTGCGACCGACCCATTCGTCGGAAAACTTATTTTCTTCCGCGTGTATTCCGGAAAGATGTCAGCCGGCTCATATGTACTCAACGCATCAACCGGAGATAAGGAACGCGTTGGACGAATTGTCCGCCTCCACGCAAATGACCGCGAAGAGGTACAAGATGTGTATGCCGGGGAAATTGCGGCGGCAGTCGGACTTCGTAATGTAACAACTGGCCACACGCTTTGCGACACCGAGCACCCGGTGCTTTTGGAGTCCATCGTGTTTCCGGAACCGGTTATCTCTATTGCGGTTGAGCCGAAAACAAAAGTGGACCAGGAAAAAATGGGTACCGCTCTTCAGAAGCTTGCAGAAGAAGACCCGACTTTCCGCGTGTCAACAAATGAAGAGACAGCGCAAACGCTTATTGCCGGAATGGGCGAATTGCATTTGGACATTATCGTTGACCGTATGCGCCGCGAATTCGGCGTTGAAGTTAATGTCGGCGCTCCGCAGGTTGCATATCGCGAAACAATCACGAGAATTGCGGAAGGAGAAGGTAAGTTTATTCGCCAGTCGGGCGGCCGCGGGCAATACGGTCATGCTCTGCTTCGTTTGGAACCGAATACCGGCGAAGGATATGAATTTATAGACGAAACGAAAGGCGGTTCGGTGCCGAAGGAATATATACAGCCGGTAAACAAGGGCGTGCAGGAAGCGCTTCAAACCGGTGTTTTTGCCGGCTATCCGATGATTGACATCAAGGTCGCACTGACTGACGGTTCGTATCACGAAGTTGACTCGTCGGAAATCGCGTTCAAACTTGCCGGCGCGATGGCGTTCAAGGACGCGGCTAATCGTGCAGGTCTTGTTCTATTAGAACCGATAATGAAGGTGGAAGTCATCACGGCGGAAGAATTTATGGGAGACATAATCGGTGATTTGAACTCAAAGCGCGGGCAAATAAACGAAATGACCGACAGAATGGGCGTAAAAATCATAAAAGCGTCGGTTCCGCTTGCCGAGATGTTCGGCTACGCCACCTCGCTTCGTTCTATGTCCCAAGGTCGTGCCAGTTATTCAATGGAATTTGAACGCTACATAGCAGTTCCGACAAATCTCGCCAATAAAATAAAAGAAGAACGCGGTAAGTAATATCGTGAATATATGTAGAGACGCTCATTTGGGCGTCTTTTTTATATTTGTGTGGTACGATATTTATGTATGCTGACCATCATTTACAACAAACTCATTCGCGATAACATTGACAGTATAATGACAGAGAAAGGTGTGAAGTTTTCGGTGCGTACGCTTGAAGACGAAGAGTATCGCTCGGCGCTTCTTGCGAAGGTTGTTGAAGAGGCGAAGGAACTTCAAGACGCAAAAACCGCAGATGATGTTTTGAGCGAGCTTGCGGATGTTCAAGCGGTGGTTGATGTTACTCGCGAGGCATTCAATATTTCTGTTGAGCAACTTGAAAACGAGAAGAAGAAAAAAGAGGAATCGCGCGGGGGCTTTAAGCGTAAGTTGTTTTTGGAATGGACGAAGTAGGCGTCTTTGCATATATTTCTCTTTCTAGGTAAGATTCCGCCGTATGAATACCTCCTTTTCAAATATCCTATCTCTCGCAAAAAAGACCGGAGACACGATTATAATTACCGACTCGGAAGGGAAAGAGACGGTAGTGGTTTTGTCTTTTGATAAATATGAAGCGATGGTGTTTGGGAACGGAAGAAGGGAGGATATGGAAGGGAGGAAGGGTACCGGTACAACGGAAAAGACCAGAGAAACATTAATTGAGGCGGTAGCGGAACGCCAAGAAAAACCGCAGGAATTGCCGCCTGTTACGGAGGAGCAGTTCTATCTTGAACCTGTTGAATAGCGCCTCCCTTGCACGGTTTTTTTCGCTGTGCTATTATCCCAGCGCATTTTATTCACACTTTGGATGGCTCCGCCGTCCGTAGATTCGCACCCTTTCTGGGTTAACAAAGGGTTCGCATCGTTATTTATTTCTTATGGCAGGCATATTTGATCGTTCCAAGCCCCATGTAAATGTGGGAACAATCGGCCATGTGGACCACGGAAAAACCACACTTACGGCCGCTATTCTTAAAGTTCTTGCGGCAAACGGCATGACGGCCGACGACAAGAGCGTTGACTCATTGGACAAGGCGCCGGAGTCCAAGTCACGTGGTATTACAATCGCGACAGCCCATGTGGAGTATTCTTCGGAGAAGCGCCACTACGCGCATGTTGACTGTCCTGGACACGCCGACTATGTGAAGAACATGATTACCGGCGCCGCTCAAATGGATGGCGCAATTTTGGTTGTGTCTGCAACCGATGGTCCGATGCCTCAAACCCGCGAGCACATTCTTTTGGCTCGCCAGGTTGGTGTTCCGCACATCGTTGTCTTCTTGAATAAGGTTGATATGGTGGATGACCCGGAGCTTGTTGATTTGGTTGAAGCTGAAATCCGCGACCTATTGAACAAGTATGAATACCCGGGCGACACCACTCCGATTATTCGCGGTTCGGCTTTGCAGGCGTTGGAAAATCCTGGAGACGCCGCCGGAAAAGCAAAACCGATTTTGGACTTGGTGAAAACGCTGGACGAATATATTCCGGAGCCGGTGCGCCAGACGGACAAGCCGTTCTTGATGCCTATTGAAGATGTCTTCTCCATTGAAGGTCGCGGAACGGTCGTAACCGGTCGTATTGAGCGCGGACAGATTACGCTCAACACCGAAGTAGAACTCGTTGGTCTTCGCGACACGCAAAAGACAACGGTTACCGGAATTGAAATGTTCAACAAGCAATTGGAAAGCGGAAAAGCCGGAGACAACGCGGGCGTGCTTCTTCGCGGTATCCGTAAGGAAGATGTTGAACGCGGTCAGGTCTTGGCGGTGCCGGGTTCCGTAACTCCGCATATTGAATTTGAAGCGGAGATTTACGCACTTACCAAAGAGGAAGGAGGTCGTCACAAGCCATTCTTCAAGGGTTACAAACCACAATTTTTCATTCGTACCACGGATGTTACGGGAGAGGTTGAAGATTTGGGTGGAGCAGAAATGGTTATGCCGGGCGACACTGTAAAAACGAAAATCAAGCTCATTCAGAAAGTTGCGCTTGAAGAGTCAACACGGTTTGCTATCCGTGAAGGCGGACGAACGGTTGGCGCCGGCGTAGTCACAAAAATTATTGCATAACGCAAACCCCGCCCCCTTGTTTAAGAGGGCGGGGTTCGCGATTGTTCCTTGAATCCAAATATGACGACAACGACTCCGCAAAAACCAGACATAGCGCAAAGAATCCGCATTAAGATTCGCGCGTTTGACCACCATATCATTGATATAGCTACTGAGACGATTAAGAAAACAGCGGAAAGAAGCGGCGCAAAGACACAGGGTCCCGTTCCTCTTCCGACAGAAAAACGACTGTATACGGTAAATCGCGCCACATTTGTTCATAAAACGGCTGCTGACCAATATGAGATGCGCATTCACAAACGCCTATTGGACATAGTGGAGCCGGCGGAAAAGACGGTAGACGCGCTGATGAGCTTGAACTTACCGTCGGGGGTTGATGTGGAGATAAAGATGTAATAAAGTGGGTGTCCTGACCGGCTCGGAAAAGTTTCTGACTCTATCAGGGCGCCCATAAAAAGTTCGCCGAAAAATACGAAAGAAAGATCCGCCTCCGGCAGACACATGTCCGCCTCTGGCGGAAAACCTTCCGGGATTGGACAGCGAACGAAAAAAAGAAAGGATTTTTGCAATATTCAACAACTTCTTTTCGTGCTTTGGTGCGAACAGAGGTCAGAAGAGCGTGGTGAATTGCCTGGCGATTCTTCATGGTCTTCTGGCTTTTTGAATGCCGGAGAGTTCTAATAAAATGTCGTATTTCATCTTTATAAGAACTCTGATGACACGAAGCGCCCACAAACGGCTCTTCCAATATCTTGTTAATGGCCTATGAAATGTATACTCGGAAGAAAACTCAATATGTCCCAGGTGTTTAAATCGGACGGAACCGTTGTTCCGGTAACTTTGGTTAAGGCGGGGCCGTGCACCGTTATTGGGTTTCGCACAATGGAAAAAGACGGATATGTTTCAGTAAAACTGGGTTTTGGAAACGCGAAACATGTCGCAAAACCGCAGGCGGGCGAATGGAAGGAACTCGGTGCGTTTGAAGCCGTCCGTGAATTCCAAACAGATGATGCGACATCGTTAGAGCGAGGCGCGGCGATTGATGTTTCCGTATTCCAGCCGGGAGACAAAATTACGGTTGTCGGTCTTTCAAAGGGGCGCGGTTTTCAGGGTGTCGTGAAGCGCCACGGCTTTCATGGTCAGAGCGCGACTCACGGCACAAAAGACCAAGTTCGCATGCCTGGGTCTTTGGGTGCCGGCGGAGTGCAGAGAGTTTTCAAAGGAATGCGTATGGGCGGTCGTATGGGACAAGGCCAAGTTACGGTCAAGAATCTGGAAATCGTAGAAGTTCGTCCGGAAGAAAAGATATTGGCAATAAAGGGGGCGATTCCGGGAAGCAGAAATAGTTTGGTTGAAATATATTCCTCCTAGTATGGCAATTGCGAAACTGTACAATCAGCAAGGGAAAGACATCGGAACCGTTGAATTGTCGGACGCGGTTTTCGGCGTTTCAGTTAAGGAGGCGGTGGTTCATCAGGCGATTGTTGCTCAAAATGCAAATCGCAGAACGGTTTTGGCTCATACGAAAGGCCGCGGGGAAGTGCGCGGCGGAGGCAAGAAACCGTGGAAACAAAAGGGAACCGGTCGCGCTCGCCACGGTTCATCCCGCTCGCCGATTTGGGTTGGCGGAGGAGTAACCTTCGGCCCTACCAAGGAAAGAAATTTTTCGGTGAAGATTAATAAGACAATGCGAAGGCAGGCGTTACTTATGGGTCTTTCTGACAAGGCAAAGGCGGAGGCGATTGTTGTAGTGAATTCATTGTTGGTTACCGGCGGCAAAACCAAACTCGTCGCCTCTATGCTTAAAGCATTGCCGGTTGTCGGCAGGACACTGCTTGTCGTTGATTCAAAAAACGCAAATGTCAGACGCGCATCTTCAAATATACCGAAAGTAATAACGATAGCTCCGGATAGCGTTAATGTGGAAGCGGTGGTTGGAGCGAATAAGATTGTCATTGGACAAGACGAATTAAATACTCTGACTGCTCATTTTAGTCGCAAATAATATGTCTTTCTTCAAACGAAAAAAAGACGAGGAGCCGGCAGTTTCAGTTTCTTTAAGCAAGAAAAAAACGACAAAGCCGGACGACAAAAAAACCAAGGATTCAATTCTTTTGAAAGTGTTGGTTACTGAAAAAATAGCGCGGCTTGGAGACAAAGGAGTTTATGCTTTTGGTGTTTCAAATTTTGCCACTAAAATTTCCGTGGCCAAGGCGATTAAAGCGCGTTATGGAGTATTGCCGCGAAGCGTGCGAATGATGAATGTTCGCGGAAAATATGTTCGTTACGGGAGGTCAGAAGGACGAAGGGCGGATTGGAAAAAGGCAATGGTTTTCCTTAAAAAAGGAGACCGTATTGATGTTCATGAAGGAGTATAAATATGCCGATTAAGATATACAAACCGACTACAAACGGGCGGCGCCACTCCAGCGTCCAGGTTTTTGACGATGTGAGCGGAAAGCCGCGCGTGAAGAGTTTGCTTTCTCCGAAGAAGATGTTTGCCGGCCGAACCGGAGGAAAAATCACGGTAAGACATCAGGGCGGCGGCGAAAAACGGCAATTGCGCGCCGTGGACTATAAAAGAGACAAATACAATGTTCCGGCGAAGGTCAGCGCGATAGAATATGACCCGAATCGCAATGCGCGGTTGGCGCTTCTGACATATGCCGACGGCGCGAGAAACTATATTATCGCGGAAGCGACGATGAAAGTCGGCGACACGATTATGTCTTCAAAAGAGCGCGGTCCGATGCAACCCGGGAACCGATACCCGCTTGAATTGATTCCGCCGGGACTTTTCGTGCATAGCATTGAATTGCAGTCGGGACGCGGAGGTCAGATGGTTCACAGCGCCGGTTCCGCCGCGACTTTTATGGGGGTTGAAGGGGCGTATGCTCAATTGCGGCTCCCATCCGGCGAAACCCGTGTTGTACCAAAAGAATCAATGGCGACAATCGGAACAATTTCAAACTCCGATTTCAGATTGGTTAGATGGGGGAAAGCCGGAAGAATGCGCCATCGCGGCATTCGCCCGACTGTCCGCGGAAAAGCTATGAACCCTGTTGACCATCCGCACGGCGGAGGTGAAGGAAGAAATCCGATTGGTTTGAAGCGCCCGAAGACACCGACAGGAAAACCGGCGCTCGGAGTGAAGACCAGGCGCAACGGGCCATCCGACAAGTTTATTCTTATCAGAAGGAAATCTAAGAAAAAGCAACGCGAATCATAATATGTCAAGAAGCTTGAAAAAAGGACCGATGATTGATGTGCGCCTTCAAAAAAAGGTGTTGAAACTTCGCGTAGGCGACAAAACCGTGTTAAAAACATGGTCGCGGTACGCAGTGATAACTCCTGAAATGGTTGGCTTCACATTTGGTGTCCATAATGGCAACAAGCACATATCGGTTCGTGTCGTTGAAAATATGGTTGGCCACCGCTTGGGCGAATTCGCGATGACGCGTAAGTTCATTAAGCACGGCGGACAGAAAGACGCCGCGGCGGCGGCCGCTCCGGCGGCTGTGGCGGCATCGCCGGCTCCGGCTCCGAAAAAATAATTTATGAAAACGGCGAAAGCAATTTTGCGCAATCTTCGCATGGCTCCGCTCAAAGTGCGGCTTGCTGCCGATATGGTTCGCGGGCTTCCGATTGACCGCGCCGTAATTCAACTTGCGATGAATCGGAAGGCCGCTTCGCTTCCGGTAAAAAAATTGATTGAATCGGCGGCGGCGAATGCCGTTACAAACCACGGGCTGAAGAAAGAATTGCTTTTCGTGTGGCGAATTTTCGTTGACGAAGGCGTAACTATTCACCGCAGTATGCCGAGAGCGCAAGGAAGAGCGACGCCGATAAGGAAACGCGCTTCGCATATCACGGTTGTGTTGGCTGAAAAAGACGGCGAGAAGACGGAAATGAAAACGAAAAAGCGCAAATAATATGGCAACTAAAGTTCATCCGAAAGCGTATCGGCTGTCCACGATTGAATCGTGGGAGTCAACTTGGTTTGCGGGAAAAAATCTCCGCCAGTTTTTGATGGAAGATGTGAAAATCCGCGCATTCTTGAAAAAGAAATTGCGCGAGGCGGCGGTGGATAAGATTAAAATAGACCGTGCCAGAAATCTTATCACCGTTAATATTTTTACATCAAAACCGGGGGCGATAATCGGTAGAGCCGGAAGCGGGATTGAGGACTTGAAAGCGTTGATTCGCAAGACATTTTATCGCGGTCGCAGAACAAATGTTCAGGTTAATGTGCAGGATGTCGGACAAGGCGCTTTGTCGGCGCCGGCCGTTGCCGAACAGATTGCGATGGATTTGGAAAAGCGAATGCCTTTTCGCCGCGTGATGAAACAGGCGATAGACAAAGTGATGAAGGCGGGCGGTTTGGGCGTCAGAATAATTGTTAGCGGTCGCCTGAACGGGGCGGAAATTGCGCGCACAGAGCGATTGTCGCACGGCAAGGTTCCTCTGCAGAATCTGCGCGCCGATATTCAATACGCGCAGGCGAGAGCCAATACGATGTTCGGAGTCATCGGAGTGAAAGTATGGATTTATCGCGGAGAAATTTTTTCCGGAAAAGTTCCTGATACATTCGCTGTACAGGGCGGGAGACGAGAACGCGATGACAGACATAATACAAGAGCGAATTCATAAAGCCGATTTATGTTAATGCCAAAAAAAGTTAAGCACCGCAAGTGGCACAAAGGTCGCGCCAGCGGGCTTCGGCTTGCGACGAATAAGACGGCGGTCGCTTTTGGTGAATACGGAATGAAAGCGCTTACCGAGGGTTGGGTTACATCAAGACAGATTGAGGCGGCAAGACGAGCGATGACGCGGTTTGTTAAACGCGGCGGGAAAATTTGGATTCGCATTTTTCCGGACCACCCGATTACTTTTCACGGAAATGAAAATACGATGGGAGGCGGAAAAGGTGCGGTTGACCACTACATAGTTCCGGTTCGCGCAGGCACGGTGATGTTTGAGATTCGTGGAATCAGCGAGACAGACGCGCGCGAAGCGTTTCGTTTAGGCGCGCACAAACTTCCGCTTAAAGCGAAATTCGTAAGTCAAAAAACGATATGACGACTTCAATAATAACTGCAAACTGACTTGTAGTTATTCCTTAGATAATCCAACA
>CAYIOW010000004.1:0-37186 GCA_964365275.1 uncultured Gammaproteobacteria bacterium | reverse complement strand
TGTCCACGCGCCCGATGTGTCCACGAAGTCCGATGAATGCCATGGCGGCAGTCAGAAATCCGCGAAACACCATGAGCTGTGTAGGCGTGAACATGTTCAGAACGTTGACGAAAGGCAGAGCCAACCCTGCCGTAAGCCAAATGCCCAGGACTCCGAAGAGTCCCAACAGTGTTTTGCGATGCATTTCTGCACCATCCTTTCAGTATTTGGTTTTGGAAATGAGCTACTTGACTGCCGCTAAAAGATAGCATATTAGGCCATAAAAGTCAGGAGGCGGCAAACGCCGCTTATTTGATAGAATTCTATGAAAATTTTTCTTTGCTGCTTCTGCAAAATATGGTTTGAGCCGATGTTTTTCTCCAGGTTCTTTTGCGGTTTTGAGCGGTGTACCTCGCTGCCTTTCCGAATTTTCGCGGTGGTTTCTCGCCGCCTTTTGTGATGCTAGGTCTGTTAGGTTCTAATTTCCTATTTGGTGCCCCCGGTAGGAATTGAACCTACATCTCGCCCTTAGGACGGGCTTGCTCTATCCATTGAGCTACAAGGGCGTGATAACTGTGTCATTTACAGTCAAATTTCCTACAACTTATATACACGAACGGTCAATCAACTTCAAACCGCGTACAATTGTTGGCATTAACACCAATTTTCAGCGATAAAGTGTTTTTTGCTAATTCTGAGGCACCAATCTAACACCAATGCACAGTTAGCCAAATCACCACATCTGCATTCTCAGTATCTAGTGTCGTGAAATGTTATTGACTGTGATATACTTACTCCACTATGGAACCGATAACAATCTTATTGTCTCTCGCGCTCATCGCAACAATCGCCGTAACCGGATACATAATACTTAAACGACTGCAAGAAATGAAGGAGATGCAGATGCTGTCGCAAAACGACAAGGTTATGACTATGATAAACGATAGCATGATAGGTATGCAGGAGAGAATAGATAAATCATCTCATTCACTAAACGAACGACTGGATAATGCCGCAAAAGTTATAGGTTCCGTCAGACACGAGCTGGGGGGTATGAAGGAAATCGGCCGTTCCATTCAGGACTTTCAAGCATTTCTAAAATCACCAAAACTCCGTGGTAATCTCGGAGAGCAGATATTGTACGACACTATTTCACAGGTATTTTCGCAAGAACAGTATTCAACTCAATACAAATTTAGAGAAGGACAAATCGTTGATGCTATCATCAAAACAAGCGGCGGAATTATTCCTGTTGATTCTAAGTTTCCGATGGAGAATTATCAGCAAGTTCTTTCTGCGCAAAATGAACAGGACCAAGGATTGGCGATGCGCGAATTTATTAATGCTGTCCGCAAACACATCCGCGATGTTTCAACAAAATACATCCTTCCTGAAGAGGGGACCGTGGATTTTGCGGTAATGTATGTGCCTTCCGAAGGGATTTTTCATGAAATGTTGACGACCTACCACGATGAGGTGGTCGGATATGCTCAACAACAGCGTATCTTGCTCGTTTCACCGCATACTTTCTTCCAATTTTTGCGAACAATTATGATGGGCCTGGAACGCGCGAAGCTTGAGGAACAAGCAAAAAAAATTTGGGAACTGCTAAAGGGAGTGCAACAAGAAACATCAAAATTTTCTGAAAAAATCAGCGTGCTAAATCGCCATGTTACGAACGCCAAAAACCAGATGGATTTGGTTTCAAACGATTATGCCAAGCTCGCCGGCCGTGTAGACCAAATAAAGCTTCTTGATTGAGTTATTGACACATCGACAAACGCGTGATATTTTTCTGCCACTATGCCTATTAAACAAGCAGCAAAAAAGTATCTCCGCCAGAGCGTAAGACGAATGGAGCGAAACAAAAAACAGACCTCAAAGCTAGAATACGCAATCACAAAGACGCTCAAATCGGTTGCGGCGGGGAAGTTGGACGATGCTAAAACCTGGCTCAAAACCTCCCAACAGCTCCTGGACAAGGCCGCTGGCAAGGGTCTCATCAAGAAAAACAACGCCGCCCGCCGCCTATCCCGACTTAGTTCCAAGGTAAACGCGCCCATCAAGAAATAACACCCCGTTCGGGGTGTTATTTTAAACTCTGTAATGCAATTTAATAATTCCGCTTTTTCTTACGATGATGTCGTTTGCAGATATAGCCACGAACAAAGTCGTCTTCATACTAAAAGTTTAATCGTTAGCTCTTCAAGAGCGGCACGGTCGGTTTTGGCGCTGGTTTTTACAGCGCGGTCCGCATCCACAACCGCCTGCATCATTGGTGTCATCTCTTGCGCTGTCATTCTGGAAACCCTTGGAAGTATTTTTTTAACGACGAATGGGGGAACGCCCAAAACAGCTGCCGCCGTTTTCTCCACATTCGGCCCATCAACTTTCTTCATCGCCCACAATTCGGACATAATCCGTACATCTTTCGCCAGAAGATTCAGCAATAGACCGGGTTCGGTGCCTCGGTTCATCTCATTTTGAAGAAGTTTGGTTGCTCGCGCGGCTTGTTTTGCTCTTACGGCGTCCAGAAACGCAAAGACGGCATCTTCAATTAGCTCCGAAACAAACGATTCAACCTCCTCAACCATTACGACACCGTTTGCCCCAGCGGAAAGTTTCTGAAATTCCGCGGCAAATCGCCACGGGTCGCTCCCAACTTTATCATAAAGCAACTTCGCGGCCGCGATATCCCACTCAACACCCGTTAACTTCGCCTCGCCCATAATCCACGCCGTGGCCTCCTTTTCTGTCATCACTCCGTATACATATTCATACATCTTCTCCGCGCCGCGAAGCGCAATATACAACTTATTGGTTGCGGATTTTTCTGCCGATATATCGTCAAACAACACCGCAATTATTTCTTCGCCGCGCACAGCCAACGCCTTCGTCCATTCTTCCGCTTCGTCCTTACGGGTAATCGCGCTTGCCAGTCCTCTCACAATAATCAAACGCCTCTTTGCTAAAAAGGGGAGTGCTCCGAGCTCGCTTTTTATCTCAGCCACATTATCTTCAAAAACAAACTTCGCCACATTTATTCCAGACGGGTCGTGTTTTTCTTTGAATTTCAAAACCAATTCCTCTACTTTTCTCTTCGCACGAAATCCGTCTTCGCCATATACAAGAATTATCATAGAGGAAGTTCTTGAAAGCGTTTTTTTAGCTTTAAAATTATTTCTTTTCCGAATGGACCAAAATCAGACGCAAGCATATTAATTTCCTGAACAATACCGTTAGTATCTTTTCTAATGCTCTCTACATCGCAATAACGAGTATGAAAACCATTATTCGTACACACGATAACATTAAACATATTTGAATCGCGCGGCACCCCTCCAATCGTATCTAATGCATTAATTAACATATCTGTAACAGATTCTGCTATGCGTGGAATACAGTCCGCGCCATGTGTTCGTACAGTTTCCTCTCTGTCAATTACATAATTTCCAAGCATCGTGCCGTCAAGGTACTCCTTACAAATAAGACCTCGTAATCCGTGTATATCTTTAATAACAGTTGAACCATATAATTTCTGTACACACCACGCCTTGTCAGTATTCACACCGCGTAGTGTCTCTGCCTCTTCAAGAGATGGACTTTCGTCTATGTGTTGAACCGGCTCCTTATCTAAACTGGCCGTCATAACCGCTTGGCAACCATCATCTAGCTTCAACCAAATTCGGTCTACATCGCGTTTTGTGCCCACATTCATACTGATATCGGCAACCTTAAATGCCTCTATTTTTACCGATTGAACCTGCTCCGGAGCAAGGCCGGTGTCTTGTAGTATACGAAACATGAGCGATGTCTCCTCTCCTTCTTTTGGAACGAAGAGACCCCGCACTATGTCAAAATGATATGTGGTGTCATCACGGTCAAAATCAATATTTTCAAACGACAGTCTTTTTAACACTTCACACTCAAACGAACCCAACGATGGCAAGAACGATGACAGAAATTCCCGAAAACGCCAGTGCGGTGTTTCTTTTTTTACTTCAGATATTCGCTCTCCGCTCATATTAGGATACTTTATCACAAAATACTGACTTCAAAAGAATCCTCCGACTCAAATACATCTATTTTGTCAGCTCAAACTGTACAATCTGAAACCCATACTTATCCACATCTTCCGGCGACCAAAAAGTTTGGTCTTTGGTTTTAATGATGTAGGTGGCGATAACCTCAACTTTTCTTCCCGTGTATTCCTGCTTATCTTTATCCCATTCCTCCAAAATCAAAATATCACCCTCGTTCACATCAAAATCGGCGAGACGCAACTCAAACTTTTTCTTGCCCGAAATAATCATCTCAAAGTATTCGCTCCAAACTTTTTTATGAATTGTCGTCATATATTTTGATTATTCCATCTCACCCCAATTCTTTCCAGTTTTTATCTTCACTTCAAGCGGAACGGCAAGGTCTGCAACATCGCACATAAGTTTTGGGAGTACGCGAACCACATCGTCTGCCACATCACGCGGAACTTCTAGCACCAATTCGTCGTGAACTTGAAGAAGAACGAGCGTGCCTGCTGGTTTTTTCCAGTCGGCGACTTTCAGCATCGCTTTTTTCATAATATCAGCCGCTGCGCCTTGAAGTGGCATATTTGTCGCCATGCGCTCTGCCGCCGCGCGAAGCATCTGCACGCCATTTTTCAAGTCCGGCAAATACCGACGGCGTCCAAAAATCGTCTCCGCATAACCTTTTCGTTTCGCCTCTAAAAGCGCCTCGTCTAAGTATTGTCTCACACCCGGAAACGCAAGAAAGTATTTCTCAATAAACGATTTTGCATCTTCAAACGATACGCCGATATTTCGCGCAAGAGCGCGTGGACCCATACCATAAATTATCCCAAAGTTCACCGTCTTCGCCGCGCGCCGTTGTTCCGGCGATACTTCGTTCTCATTCACTCCAAACACTTTCGCCGCAGTCGCCGCATGAATATCGCCTCCCGACTTGAAAACCTCTAACATATTTTTGTCTTTTGAAAACGCCGCAACCAATCTAAGCTCAATCTGCGAATAGTCAGCCGCAACGAGCACCTTGCCCTCTGGCGCAACAAACGCTTTGCGAATTTCCCGTCCAATTTCGGTGCGAATTGGAATGTTTTGCAAATTCGGGTCGGACGAGGACAAACGGCCGGTCGCGGTTATCGTCTGGTTGAATGTGGTGTGAACGCGGCCGTCCGACTTAATAAGCAACGGAAGAGCGTCAACATATGTTGATTTTAGTTTTGTAAGCTCGCGATATTCTCCAATCATCTTAACGACATTGTGCGCGTCTTCAATTTTTTCAAGTTCGTTCGCCGCGGTTGAAATACCCGTCTGCGTTTTCTTCAAACCTTTTGCAGGTAACTTCAATTCATTGAATAACACTTCGGCAAGTTGGGAAGGAGAGCTAATGTTGAATTCGTGTCCTGCCTCCTTCCAAATCTTTTTTTCCAAAACGCCGATTGAGCCCCCAAGCGACTTTGACATATCGCCGAGGGAATCTTCGTCCACCAAAATACCGCTTAGTTCCATTCCAAACAGCACCGAGATTAGCGGATGTTCCACTTCTTCGTATAATTTCAGCATCTCGTCTTTCTCCAAACGACGCTTCGCCTCCGTTGACGACTTCACAAACGCCGCCACAAGTTCTCCGTACGATTTCAAATCGTGCACGGACGAAAACGATGTGGGAAAATTTGGAAGTCCTGTTCCAAAAAGCTCGGATAACACAGTATCAACATCATAATTACGGCTTCCGGCACGCGTTAGGTAACTTGCAACCATCAGGTCAACACCCTTTGCCTTGGTAAACGACCAATCCAGCGAATTCGTTTCGTCCAACAAATGTAAAAGCCGTTTTAAGTCGTGTGATATAACTTCTTTTCCAGATGTTTCTGATAAAACCGATCGGACTACATCAGCTGTTGGATTCGGAAAAACGAAACTTTGTTTGCCGTCCGAAATCGCAAACACCGCTAAACCTTGACCGAAAAGGGAAGCAGTAGCAACGCGAGCGTCTATCGCAATAGTGTCAGCGGTCTTCAACATTTCCAATGCGTCTTTTATTTCTGCATCGTTCTGAATGATTACGACTGCACCAGATGGTTTGACCCCTACTGACCTCCCCTTTGAAGAGGAGGGAATTATTTCAGACACCCCCTCGCGCTTTTTTAAGAGCGATGAGAATTCCATTTCACGATAGAAAGCGCGCAATAACTCCTCGTTCGGTTTCTTCACGATGGAGTCTTTGAGAGAAAACTCTATTGGAACATTCAAAACAATTTTGGCAAGTTTTTGGCAGAGCATTGCGTCTCGCTCTCCTGACGAAAGTTTCTCCGCCACAGATGCGCGGAAGTCTTTTTCAACATTTCCTTTCTTCAACATACGATAAATGCCGGCAAGCGAACCGTATTTTTGAAGTAATTCGGTTGCTGTTTTCTCCCCAATACCTTTTACACCGGGAATATTGTCTGAAGCGTCTCCACGAAGCGCTTTATAGTCCACAAGTGTTTCCGGGCCAAAACCAAATCGTTCTTTCACTGCATTTATGTCGTATAGTTTTGTTTCCGAAAGACCTTTTACGAAGAAAAGAACTGAAACTTTGTCGTTCACGAGCTGAAGGGAATCAAGGTCTCCGGTTACGATAGTAATCTCCGCATGCTTGGACGATTTTTTAGCGAGGGTTCCGAGCAAGTCATCCGCTTCAAAACCTTTTTTCTTAAACAACGGCACGCCAAGAATGTTCAAATATCTCTCAATGATAGGAATCTGCGCATAAAGTTCATCTTCTTTTTTCTCGCGATGCGCTTTGTACTTTTCAAATAAGTCATTGCGGAATGTCCCTCCTTCCATATCCCAACATACTGCAAGATGAGTAGGTTTTTCATTCGCGATAAGTTTTTCAAAAACCATCGCAAAGCCATATACTGCGTTAACGACCAATCCTTCCTTTGTCGTGAGCGGCGGTATTGCATGCCATGCGCGATGCAGAAGCGCGTTTCCATCTAAAATATAAAACCGTTTTGTTTCAGACATATTGAGTCCATTGTGTCATTTTTCCGGCATTTTGAAAATCATGCCATTAATAGTCATGTACAGACGCCCCATGGGGGCGTCTCCGATACCAAAGGCATCTCAGATTTCAAAAAAATCGGCGCCTCGGGCGAACATCCCGAGACGCCAAGAGAAAAAGTCGTCCTCCTCATCCCTCCTAGTTGCTACAGCCCCACGAACCCCTGCGCGGGGGAATCGTGAGCTCCTCCACCAATTCCGGCTCCGGACCTGCGACGGGCTGCCACCTTCCGGAAGTGGACAGAGCCCTTGCCGGAGGCGGACACCCAACCGTGTCGTCCGACACTCGCGGCAACGCGCGGTGGCCGAACACGGCTCGAAGTTGTCCTACTCCGTCCTTGCCGAGCCGTTCGGCGATCGTGGCGGGTAGCGCGCGATCGACGATGTCGATCGGTCCTACGCTTGTCTCGTTGCCACTCTCCTCGTCAGAATCATCATCTTCCACGAAATGGTACCCCTCTCCCCATCTCTTCATCTCCTCCAAAAGATGTCCTCGCATATGCGGAATCGCATCATGCGAGCTCATGTTCCTACCGTTTCCACTGCTACTGTCGTTCATCTAACCCTCGCCAGCTGTCCGCCAGGCGGACCTTCAGAGTAGACACGCGGGGGCTATTTTTGCCCCAAAGTGCGTAAAGTGCGCCTGTCGGGCCCCTCGCCTTTCAGTCACGCACGATTTGTCTATACTATATTGGCTTTTTACCTATGTCAAACCTGTGGATAAAGGGGTCAGACCCCTTTATCCACAGCTACTTGACAAAACCCAAGTTTTCAGGCATACTACTTGTGCATTTAGGTTCTGAAGCGCTTGTAAACGGCAATAATTGAATGATTTGGCTGGAATTCAACGCAGAAAGACACTTTGAGGCATGAAAAGCGTC
The DNA here is from genome assembly GCA_964365275.1 of uncultured Gammaproteobacteria bacterium. Taxonomy (GTDB): domain Bacteria; phylum Patescibacteriota; class Patescibacteriia; order UBA9934; family UBA11717; genus CAYIOW01. The sequence goes on along the minus strand of CAYIOW010000004.1, from coordinate 29,259 downwards.
CGAAAGGGCGCTTTTCCTTTATATCTATATTTCTTGCCTCTAACCAAAAAATGAGATAGTATCGCTCCGTTACGCATATGGCGGCCATGGTGAAACGGTTATCACACCAGGTTGTGGTCCTGGTATTATGGGTTCGATTCCCATTGGCCGCCCCAGACAGAATCCCAAACACAGTTTGGGTTTTTTGTTTATGCTCGTCTGCTATATAATGTCATCATGATTCAGAGATCGGTTTGGCAATTTATTAGACCGGCGTTTTCAAATTTTAAGGGGGTGATAGCGTTCACACTCTTTTTGTTCGTTATTATAGCCGGAACACAGGTTTTAGAACCCGTGGTCTACGGCAGAATGATTGACGCGATTACAACATCTATTGCATCGCACAATAATGTCGTATCGGCAATCGTAGGGCTATTGTTGATGTGGATTCTTCTGTTCATTATTTCCACAACCGTAGGCACGCTCGCCACATATTTAACTTGGAGAATCGGTAATCACTTAATAGACAACTTCGCTTTTAGTATTTTTTCGGAGATGCTCACATGGAGCCAGCGGAAGTTCGCCGACCTTCCCTCCGGCAAAGCGCTCCGGATGTTTGACCACGGCTGGAATGGCCTGTGGCGCATATTTGTAATAGGAATGCTAGATGTAACGCTTCCGGTTATCAGTTTTCTGTTCGTTCTTGCGGCGGGCCTCGCTTTGGACTGGAGAATGACCGCGTTGACCTTGCTTACCGTGCCGCTTCCTGTGGTGCTCGGTTGGTATTCGTGGAAAAAAGCGGAGCCGAAGCAAGAAAAAGTTACGAAGAGTTATGAAAAGTTTTTCCGCGGAATCGGAGAGACATTTTCAAACATTTCTGTTGTACAAAATTTCGCGCAAGAAGATTTACAGCGCAGAACACTATTAGACGCCCTAAAAAGAACCACGGAAAATCAGCTTCGCATGAATGTTTTTTGGTCAATAAGTAATGGCCTCGGCGGCGGTCTTCAGTTGATGTCCAGAATCGCAATCTTCGCGATTGGGGTTATATTCGTTGCAAACGGTTCTCTTACACTTGGAACTCTGATTGCTTTCTTGGGTTTGTTAAATTACTTACTCACGCCAATCCAGCACATTTTCGGATACAATTTACCGCAGATAGAAGAAGCGCTGGTTGGTTTGAAGCGACTTCAAAAATTGGTCAGCGAACCAAACGAAATTCAAAGCAAGGAGAACGCGCAACCGCTTCAGGTTACCAAAGGCGCTATTGTCTTCAAAGATATTTCCGTTTCTTACAAACGACACAGGGTGCTAAATAATATAAACTTGAAAATTCCCGGCGGAACTGTCTGCGCTATCGTTGGAGCAAGCGGAGCAGGGAAGAGCACTCTTGCGAAACTTGTGAATCGCACACTGGATGCCGGAGAAGGACATATCCTGATAGACGGACAAGATGTTCGCGATGTTACATTAAATTCTCTCCGCTCAAACATTGGCATCGTAAGCCAAGAAACAAATCTGTTTCACGATTCAATATTGAATAATGTGCGTTTCGCAAGACCGAAAGCGAGCGAGAAAGCAGTGATTCAAGCGTGCAAAAATGCGGAGGCGCACGAGTTTATCCAAAAACTTCCTGAAAAATACCGAAGCACGGTTGGTGAAAGAGGAGTGAAACTATCCGGTGGAGAACGACAACGACTTGCCCTTGCTAGAATTTTCCTCGCAAACCCACCGCTTCTGATTTTGGATGAGTCAACAAGCGCGCTTGATAGCGAAACCGAATATAAACTTCAACAAACACTGAAAGAGGTAATGAAAGGGAGAACATCAATCATCATCGCGCATCGTTTGTCTACGGTCTACCTTGCCAATCAAATAGTGGTATTGAAGGATGGAGAAATTGAGGATATCGGCACGCATAATGAGCTGATTGAGCGCGGTGGTCTGTACGATCGGCTGTGGAGTTTGCAAGCCGGCGGGTTTTTGGATTAAAATAATCGCGTCCGCGGAGCCACCCCTCTTTCGGGGGAAACCGAACGGCCACCACACCGACAGCTCCCGGGCAGGCGCGACCTCTCTCGTCTTGAGGGGCCGCGCCAATTTTTTTGACGAATGTCCTATTTTTCCGTATCGTACCCTCACGCCCCGGTAGCTCAGTGGATAGAGCAGAGGACTTCTAAGCCTATGGTCGGGGGTTCGATTCCCTCCCGGGGCGCCAGCACCGTATTCAAACCACCTGCGTGGTTTGAATCGGGAATCGAACGGCGGAGCCATACCGCACCCAAGTGCGGTGGCGAGCCGGTGGTTAGCCCGAACGAGGCGACTGGCCGAGTAAGAGGCGAAACCGATTCCCTCCCGGGGCGCCAATTATTGGGGAAAAAAAAATTTTAATCATATGGACTTTAAGCATATTTTAAGCACGCAACAATTTTTGAATAAAAAGATACTTGTAGATATTTTTAGAAAAGCAGATAAGTTTGAAAAAGCAGACCGCCAGGGCAAAATTCCGAAACTTTTGCAAAATAAAATTCTCTCCTGTGTTTTCTACGAACCGAGTACCCGCACTCGGTTTTCTTTTGAATCCGCTATGCTCAAGCTCGGCGGACAAGTAATTACTACCGAAAGCGCGGGACATTTTTCTTCGGCCATCAAAGGAGAAACGCTGGAGGATAGTGTGCGAATTATCTCTGGATACTCCGATATGATTGTCCTCCGCCACAACGAACCGGGAGCCGCCGAACGAGCCGCAAAAGTTTCTACCGTTCCAATTATCAATGCTGGAGACGGCGACGGAGAGCATCCCACCCAAGCGCTCCTTGATTTCTACACTATCCGAAAAGAACTTGGCCGTACTGATAATCTCAAAATTGCCATGGCTGGCGATCTGCTGTATGGCAGAACAATTCACTCGCTAATTTATCTTCTTTCTGTCAGTCATAATGTTGAACTATTTTTAGTCGCGCCACGAGAATTGAAATTACCGCAAAAATATAAATCCTTCTTGAATTCGCGGAAGATAAAGTTTTCTGAATCAGATAACTTAGAAAGTGTTCTTTCAAAAATTGATGTTTTGTACATGACGCGAATCCAGAAAGAACGGTTTTCTTCGGCGCGACTTTATGAGCGAGTAAAAAATTCATTTGTTTTGAACAAAAAACTACTTGATAAACTCAATAAGCGTGCCGTCATCATGCATCCATTGCCAAGAGTCAACGAAATTAGCCGAGAAGTTGATGACGACAAGCGCGCTGCATATTTTAGACAAGCTAGAAATGGCTTGTATATTCGCATGGCGCTTTTAAGTTCTTTATTATAATATGACTTTGTATTCTCTTTGCGAATTCTTGAATTGAATGCCGCTAAAGAAAAACATACCATGACAAAGATAGAAGCGGGTTTGGAGTAGTTGTTAAAATATGCAAACCACCAAAAAATCCGGGGCCGTTGTACTTAGCAACGATGATTCAACGAAAGTGATAGTTATGTTCAGTGAGAAGGCGGGGTATTGGGGATTTCCGAAAGGGCATATTGATACAGGCGAGACACCGGAGGAAACTGCAGTAAGAGAAGTAAACGAGGAAACCGGGCTTGAAATTGAACTCGTCTCTGGTGAAGTTACGACAGTTCGCTACTCGCACAAAAATGGGGAAGAAATTGAACTCTATATGTTTATCGCGAAGTCAAAAAACGACTCAACACTTCACATTGAAAACGACGGCGATAAACTTGAGTGGATTGATTATCGCGAGGTTGGCGAGCATCTCACTTACAACAATCTAAAAGAGGCATACAAAAAAATACTTCCAGTTCTTGAAGGGATTATCCCAAAATTGTCATACCCCTCCTAACCTCCCCTTACAGGGGAGGGAATTAGAGTTGACGATTAATATTGCCATAGCACCCGGTCTCCTTCCCCTTACAGGGGAGGGAATTAGAGTTAATGATTTGTTATCGTAAAAGCAACAGCATCTGGTTTCCCTCCCCTCCTCTTCGAGGAGGGGTGAGGGGGAGGTGGAGTTGATGAAGGGAGGTGGCAACGACTATCGCACTATCTTCTCCCCTTATCATGATGTTTTTCGTGGATTTCGCGGAGATGTTTGTTTGTTACATGAGTGTAAACTTGTGTTGTAGTGATAGAGGCGTGGCCTAGCATAGCTTGAACGGAACGAATGTCGGCGCCACCTCGTAATAAATCGGTCGCGAATGTGTGGCGCATAGTGTGTGGAGAAACCTTTTTCGTAATACCGGCACGGCGAGCATATTTTTCAACAATGCGCTCAACCGAACGGGGAGATAGAGCCAAATCTTCGCGTGAACTCTTTGCGCGGTCGTGACCGACGAGGATAAATGGCGAGGCATCCACTCGTTTCTCCAAATACTTTTTCAGCGCCTCGCGCGCTCGGTCGGATAAGAAAACGATACGCCGTTTGCTTCCTTTTCCGGTTACGGAAAACTCCTCTCGTTTTAAATTTACTTGTTCAATTTCCAGTCGAGCAAGCTCCGACACACGAAGACCTGTAGAAAAAAGCGTTTCAAGTATTGCCCTGTCTCGTAGCGCCACAAGCGACTCGCCCTTTGGCGCATCCAAAAGTCGCACAAGCTCTTCCTCTTCTAAAAACTCTATTTCTCTGTCCGGTTGTTTTGCGAGTTCTATCTTCTCCGCCGCAAGTGTTTTAATGTCTCGTTTTGCCAAGAACTTCAAAAACGCGCGAAGAGCAATCAGGTGATAGTTTTGCGTGGATGTTTGCGGTGTAATATCCTCACGGCCCTGAATTGCGCGGTTTAGCCAAACACGAAACTTTCTGACGATGTCAAGCGTAATTTTGTCGGGCGCAGGATATTTTGCCCAAGCAAAAAATCGTTTCAGATAAAAATCATAATTCCTAAGCGTCTTCTGGCTCCGTCCTTTTTCAATTTCAAGATATTCCAGAAAATCCGCCAAATATTTTTCTATCGTCTTCGCCATACTTCTTACTTTTGACTTTTGAATTTTGACTTCTAACTTGTTCATTGTACGACACCGCGCGGCGCTTGACAAAGCAACATGTTTCCCATATCATTCCGTCATTATTCATTGGCGCGGTTCTTGGCAAAAGGTTCTCCGATCTTAGCTAGGGCCGTTGCATGACCGTTCAATATGCTTTCAAAAAAGCAAAAGGAGAATCTCATTGAGAAGTTCGCAACGCATAAAAACGATACCGGTTCGCCACAGGTGCAAATCGCGATTTTGACGGCGGAAATACAGGAGCTTACGGCCCACCTACGGATGCACAAAAAAGACCACTCTAGCCGTCGCGGCTTGATTCGCAAGGTTAACGAACGCCGTCGTCTTCTGAAATACTTGGAAAGAGAAGACAAAAAAGCGCACCAGAAATTGATTGATGGGCTGGGTTTAAAATAAAAATGCGCCCCCGCAAAGCGGGGGTTTTCCATAAACAGTCGTTTTAAAACTATGATTCAACACACAAATCAGCGCGTCGGAGTGTTTATTGATGTTCAGAACATGTATTACAGCGCGCGCAATCTTTTCAATCGCAAGGTAAATTTTGGAAATGTCGTGAAGAAAACCGTTGGCGACCGCCAGCTGATTCGCGCAATCGCCTATGTTGTTTCAACGAAAAGCGGAGAGAATCGCCCGTTCTTTGACGCGCTGATTAATCTCGGCATTGAAACAAAGGAAAAAGAGCTTATGGAATACGTCGGTGGTACAAAAAAGGCCGACTGGGATGTCGGAATAACGGTAGACGCGATACGGCTCGGCGAAGGGTTGGATGTGATAATCCTCGTTTCCGGCGATGGCGACTATGTTCCGTTGGTTGAATATCTGCAAAGCAAAGGTAAAATAGTTGAAATTGCTTCTTTCCGTGAGACGACATCAACAAAATTGGTTGAACAAGTCGGGCCGAAGAATCATATTAATCTCTCTGCGAACAAAAGAGCGTTCTTAATCTCGGAAAGGTTCGGATTTCACAAAAAAGCAACAGGGATGGATGAAACTGATATTGCGACTGCGACGCCAGCCGCTCCCTCAAGACACGATGAGACGAACGATAACGATGATGATTTCTTGTCGCCAAACGAACGGTCTTTAAGTCGTTAGCGCTATATTCATAGGGAATAGCACCTCGGACACATCAAAATGATGCATCCGAACTTTATTCCTTACGCTGACCGCTAGACCATGAGATCTCAAACCGTTGTTTGAGTTCTGCCGTCTCTCGGCCAGCCAACATATTTATGGATGTAAAAACATTCAAGCAAGAATGGGAGGGCAAAACCCTCACTATTGAGGTTGGGCGTTATGCTCACCAAGCCGATGCCGCCTGTACGGTGCGCCTTGGAGACACTGTCGTCCTTGCCACCGTGGTAATGGACAAAAACCTGCGTGCGGGTCTTGATTTCTTCCCACTGTCAGTGGAGTTTGAGGAACGCTATTACGCAGCAGGCAAAATCAAGGGTTCTCGTTTCATCAAAAAGGAGGGTCGCCCGTCAGATGAAGCGGTTTTGGCGGGAAGAATGATTGACCGTTCAATACGACCGCTCTTTCCACAAACATTGAGGAACGATGTACAGGTCGTTTTGACCGTTTTGTCGTTTGATGATGAAAACGACCCTGATGTTTTGGGCGTTATTGGCGCGTCCGCCGTGCTTCATATGTCCAATATCCCGTGGAACGGCCCAATCGGTGCTGTTAGAGTTGGAAAAAACGGAAAGCTTGATGTGAACCCGACATATGGAGAGCGTAAAACAAGCGCGATGGACTTGGTTGTATGTGGAACAAAGGAAAGAGTGCTGATGCTTGAAGCCGGCGCAAACATCGTTGCCGATGATGAGATGACTGAAGCGATTGAGTTCGGCTTGAAGAATATGGCGCCTGTGGTTGACATCATTGAGCAGATTCGCAGAGAACTCGGCGCCCCAAAGTTGGAGGTTAAGACACCCACAGTGTCAACGGAAGAGATGAGCGCGAAGGAAATTGCTCGTGCATTTATTAGAGAGGGAATAGAACGACTATTTTTTGCCGCGCCCCTTGCAAAGAAAACAGAAAGGAGCGCCTCAAAGAAACAACTTGCGCAAGAACTCGTGTCGTTCCTTGAGATAAAAGGCATTGACGAGAAAATCTCGCTAATGTGTGTATCGTTGATAGGTGAGGAATTGGACGCGATGATTTCTCAACAGATTCTTGAGAAAGAACGCCGAGTAGACGGCCGGAAGCTCAACGAGATTCGTACCTTGTTTGCTGAAGTCGGCGTTTTGCCGCGGACTCACGGCTCCGGACATTTTATGCGAGGCGAAACGCAGGTTTTGTCTATCGTAACCTTGGCCGGTCCAAGTGCCGAGCAGATAATTGATACGATGGAATACGACATCAAGAAGCGCTATATGCACCATTACGCGTTTCCCCCGTTTTCCGTTGGCGAAGCAAAGCCGATGCGAGGCCCGGGACGCCGAGAAATCGGGCACGGGGCATTGGCTGAACGAGCGCTTGAACCAGTACTTCCGGTAAAAGAGGATTTTCCGTATGTGATTCGTGTTGTGTCAGAAACGCTTACCTCAAACGGTTCAAGCTCAATGGCGTCTACTTGCGGTTCAACGCTCGCATTAATGGATGCCGGCGTTCCGCTTCGCGCGCCGGTTGCGGGTGTTGCAATTGGACTCGCGTCCGTGCCGGATATGAGCAAATGGAAGGTGTTTACCGACCTCCAAGACCTTGAAGACGGCGCGGGAGGTATGGACTTTAAGGTTGCTGGGACAAAAGACGGAGTTACAGCTATCCAATTAGACACCAAGACGATCGGCCTCTCGATGGATATCGTCAAAGAAGCCATTCGTCAGGCAAAACAAGCACGAGCGGTAGTATTACAGGCGATTACTTCGGCAATTCCGGTGTCTAGGAGTGAGCTTTCGCAATATGCGCCGAGAATTGAGAGCTTAATCATTGCGACCGATAAGATTCGCGATGTCATTGGGCCTGGCGGAAAGATGATAAATGAGATTATTGATAAAACGGGTGTTGAAATTGATATTGAAGACAGCGGGCTCGTAACTGTAACTTCAAAGAATCCAGATGGAATAAAGAAGGCGATGGATTGGATTCGTATGCTCACCCAAGACGCCGAGGTCGGAAAGACATACAAAGGAAAAGTTACAAGAATAATGGAGTTTGGAGCGTTCGTTGAGATTCTTCCGAAGAAGGAGGGGCTTGTCCATGTCTCTGAAATGGCGCCATACCGTGTAAATCGTGTTGAAGATATCGTAAAAATGGGTCAGGAAGTATCCGTAAAGCTTGTTGAAATCGATTCTATGGGCCGTCTGAATCTCTCAATGAAGCAAGCCGAAGGCAATATTATTCCGCCCGCACCGAATGGAAATAATCAATCAAATGGTAGCCGGAACGGTAATTCAAGACCAAAAAGGCCATAAAATGATCATTGACCACGACACAGTAAAACAAGCGGCCCGTAGACGAACTCTGCGGGCCTCTATTGGATTATTGTTCGTTATCTCCACCGCCTGGCTCGGATATAGATGGCAGAAAACCGATTCCGAATGGTATGGGAGGATAAAATCGAACACGGCTACGCTTTCCAACAAGTATGTTGGCGCAATTCTTTTATTTGAATCAGATAATCTACCACAAATAATTGTAAAAACACTTGATTTGTTTGAGTTACCTGTTGAAACAAAGGTCATTGGTATTCGCAAAGACGGCAGTTTTGAAGCAATTACCAGTCGCGACGAAACCGTGTTTATCAGACCATTCGGTTGGTTTATGCCGAATAACATTGGTGTGGTAATGGCTAGAGAAGATGACACGACCACTACAACACGGCTGACGAAAGCGGGGAATTCAATATATACACCGGCTTCAAGGACAAATAATACAATAAATGCACAGATACCGAATGACTTTGACATAGCGTATGTTACGAACGACCTCTTTGATATAAATGCTTCTGTTTTCTCAATTGCAGGTGAAAAATTAGTTATCACCGACAAAATATTAGGCGAACCTATCAGCCCTATACTTGAAAAACTTGTTCCGCCCTTAAATCCAAAACGAATAATTCAAAAACTTGAAGATGGGACCATAACAACCGAGTATATTCTTCCAAAACTTGAGGAGATTGATACATATGAGGAAATTATAGGCGGCAAGGATGTTAGTATTTTTGGCCGCCAGCACCCGGTTTATGTGTTTGCTGACGACGGCAACGAAATAGAGCGATTTTATATAGCAACATCAAAAAAATTAGTAGAAATGCTTTTGTCTACAACTGCGTGGCCAAACACATTATGCAATGAAAAGGTATCGTTTGCGTTTAATCTGAATAATTCGCAGATGGTAGAGGAAAATCCTATATATTTGATAAGAACAGTGAGGGGCCTCAAACTATGCGAAGCTTACGCTACAATGCAATAACTGTGGATAACTTGGAGATAAGAGGTTGATACTGTGGATAACAAAGAAGTTATCCACAGTTTTGATTATTTCATATTTCTATCCGCTGTTTTTCCGCTATTTTTAGCCACTAATCTGCGTTGACTTTTTGTGTTCAATGTGCTATATTACTTCAGTACCCTTCATCGTTCTTTCAAAACCCCTTCCACAGGGGAATACTCCGAAGCCATCAAGGTACCACGCGCCCAGCGTGAGATGGGCTTGGAAGGATTCCCCTCCTCGTTACTGTCCACAAGTAAACAAAAATAAAAAAATAGTTTAGGCGAGTTTCGTAATTATAAGGCGCAAACCTGCGCTTTCGCGAAACAGACCACTGGACGGTTGTGAGGGGTTGACTTGACGCTTGATATTACCTGTATTTTCGGGGATCCGAGTCGGGTCGACAAAAGCGAAACCTAAATTTCGCCGCTTGTCGGTCGTGGCCCGGATCCTAGAAGATCGGATCCAAGCGCTAGAGGCCCTGCGGCCCCTCAATAACTTGTGGGCATAGCACGGCCTCTTTTGATATCCACATTCTCTCATTGACTAAAACCGTACTATTTGATAGTTTTAAATAACTTCAAAAATATGACGAAGGACTTTAAGGAAAAAATGCATCAAAAATTACTGGACGAAAAGGTAAGAATAGAGCGCGAGCTTTCCGGGTTTGCGCACAGGAATCCGAAAACAACGGAAGATGACTTTGTTACAAATTATGTTGATATCGGGAGCGATTTAGACGATAATGCATCCGAGATTGCGCAATATGGCGATAATTTAAGCGTTGAGGGAGAATTGGAAAAATCGCTTAGAGACATTGATAGGGCGCTGAAGACATTTGAAGACGGTACATACGGTATTTGTAAATATTGCGACGGTCATATAGATGAGGCGCGACTTGAAGCGCGACCTGATTCATCTTCCTGCATAAATTGTAAGAAAACATTCACGAAAGAAACCTGATGCCGAAAATCGTTTATTTTTCCGGCGCGTCAGCGCTACTCCTCACCCTCGCTGACGCCGCGGCGAAATATGCCTCCCTTACGCTACTTGGCGACGAGAGGAGCATAATATTGATACCTGGCGCGCTTTCTTTCTTTCTGCACAAGAATTATGGAGCATTGGCAAATATACAATTGCCAATGTATCTGATAATAGCGCTGTCGTTTGTCGTTTTGTCTTATTGCGTTGCAACGGTGGCGCGACGATGTTCATTGTCACAGTACTCCTCCGCAAGCGCAATGATATTCTTAATTTTTGGAGCAACAGGCAATCTGACGGACAGAATAATAAACGGTTTCACGACGGATTATCTGCTATTGTTCCAAAAAAGCGCAGTAAATATATCAGACGGAGTAATACTTGGTGGCATAATCTGGTTTGTCATCGCATCAAAGAAAGAAAGCGGAGTGCGACAATAACAATCTAATTCCTGCTCCCCCCACCGAGCCAATAACAACAATATGGCTCAAGTTGTGTTTGCGGCGGCGCTTATCGGATTATCTGTTGAGCTTGTTTCGGTTGAATCTGACATAGCTTTTGGAATGCGCGCATTTAATATAGTGGGTCTGCCAGACAGAGCGGTGCGCGAAGCATGCGGGAGAGTTGAAGCGGCAATCAAAAACTGCGGGTTCTCTTTCCCGCGATATAGAATAACGGTAAATTTAGCGCCGGCAACTTTGAAAAAACAGGGTGCCGGTTATGATTTGCCGATTGCCTTGAGTGTGCTTTTGTCAGATGGCGCGAAATGTTCTTCGCTTGATATAGGAAAAACTTTGGTCGCTGGCGAGTTGGCGTTGGATGGAACATTGCGACATATTCCTGGCGCTTTGCCGATAGCGATGGCGGCAAAAAAACACGGTTTCATAAGTTTGATTGTGCCTGAAAGCGATAAGAAGGAAGCGGCTCTGGTTGGTGGCGTTTCTGTACTCGGCGCAAGCAACTTAAAAGAAGTAATGGCGCATCTTGAAGGCGCGATAGCAATACAAAAGTCGGCACAGACACCCATTTCTTTGTTGGAACATCCAGACGGACAGTGGGATATGCAGTTTGTGCGAGGTCAGGAAAGAGCAAAACGGGCGTTGGAGATAGCGGCCGCCGGCGCGCATAATGTTCTCCTGTCCGGTCCGCCCGGCTCCGGAAAGACCATGCTCGCGAGAGGCGTGCCAAGTATTCTACCGATGCTAACTGTTGAAGAGTCGCTTGATATTACCGGAATACATTCTGTCGCGGGAACGCTAAAATCCGCATTTGTATCCGAACGGCCGTTCCGTTCACCGCACCATACCACCAGCGGCATCGCATTGGTCGGCGGCGGCACCGACCCGCGCCCCGGAGAGGTAAGTTTAGCCCATCGCGGGGTTCTTTTCCTTGATGAGTTCCCTGAATTCAGAAAAGACGCGCTTGAAAATCTTCGCCAACCGCTTGAAGACGGGCAAATTACAATATCGCGCGCCGCAGGAACGGTGGCTTTTCCGGCAAAGTTTATGTTGGTTGCGGCGATGAATCCCTGCCCGTGCGGATTTGCCAACGACCCATTCCATCGTTGCTCTTGTCCGCCGGCGCTCATAGCAAAATATCAAAAACGAATATCCGGCCCGCTGATGGACAGGATTGATTTGTGTATTGATGTGCCGAAAACAGAAATAGAAAAACTTGCGGGGAATGTTGAAGCCGAACCGTCGCGAGATATAAGAAAACGCGTCCAGGCCGCGCGAGATATTCAAACCAAAAGATTCCATGACACTTCGCATATAACAAACGCCGATATGGGTTCAAAAGACCTACGAACTTATTGCAAAATGTTGCCGGAAGCGGAGACGATGCTGGTTACTGCCGCAAAGGCGTTACGGCTCTCGGCAAGGGCTTTTACGAGAACAATTAAGGTCAGCCGAACCATTGCTGACCTGGGTGGAGACCAAAACATTAATTCTGAACATATGACCGAGGCATTGCAGTTTCGTGAACGAATTTAACATAAACAGTATGCAAAAAGAGGAAACGAGACCAGACATATACACATTCCCGGACGAAAGGAGCGAGATTGAATCAAGCGGTAAAAAGAAACCGCCAACGGTTTCCGGCCGACTTTATGTTCCAGCTAACCACAGAAGAAACCAAAGCTATAAGGTCACAAATTGTGACCTTAAATATGAGTACTGGGTGGCATAGATATCCTCCATATGTATTTACTGAACATGGTGTGGCGATGCTTTCAAGTGTTTTGCACAGTAAACGGGCTATTACGGTCAACATTCAAATTATCAGAATGTTCGTACGACTACGAGAAATTGCGCTAAATTATGATTCATTGCGTTTAAAACTTGAAGCAATGGAACAAAATTATGACGAGCAATTCAGAATAGTTTTTGACGCAATAAGAAAAACGATTGCTCACGAAGAAGAACCAAAGAGCGAAATCGGTTTCTCTTAAATTAACTTGATGTCACAAATTGTGATATCGGGTTTCGCTCGTGATAATGCCAGTTGAGATAATAAGGAACATTGACCGCACTATAAATAAGGTGTCCACTGTAAGTGGAGGTCCTATGCTTTCGCATACCGGCGACTTACCGAAGTTTGGCAGTTTCAGCGAAACGGTGCGCGATACGCTTCGTCTCGCGGCGCAAAACACAACAGGAACGGTATTGGAGATGGCGGCTATTATTATTGAAACTATCTTGGAGATAGTCGCCCGCGCCATGCTGGATGTTCTTCTGGAGCTCGTAAGCAACAGCACGGTTTCTTTCTCGTTTGTCCGCCGCCCCTCTTCGCCCTGAACCGCTCGTTTGGGGTGTTATTTTGCCAACGCTTGACCAAATCGTATTTTACGCATAATCTTCTGCCGAACGGAGACAAGTTATGTCTACAACATTGGAATGGGGACAACAAGAGGGGGTCGCCTTCGTCCGTATTCATCATGACGGACACACTTCTCGGCGGTTCTTCTCTAGACAGACCGCAACCATAGCGCTCATTGACCTCATGCTGGACGGGGACACCTATCTTCGCCTGAAACACGAGGTCAGAGCAAACGAGGAGCTCGAACCGAACGAAACCGTGTGGGACCGCCTCAACTTATAGAGTCCATTCCTCGGACTCGTTTTTTTTTGCCCAAGAGCGCGACAATTGACATCTAGTCAAGATTAACATATCCTCATCATACTTTATGCCAAAACGAACATATCAGCCAAAGAAACGCCAAAGAGTCCGCGTACACGGATTCAGAAAGCGAATGCGCTCAAAGAATGGCAGAAATGTCATCCAAAGACGCCGAGCCAGAGGGCGCAAGCGCCTGGCAGTCAAAAAGACCCGATAGGGGTCTTTTTCGTATACCTCTATTCCACCTGCTATAATGCCACTATGCTCCCGAAAGAATATCGTTTGAGGAAAAAGACCGACATTGACGCGCTTTTCGCAAGGGGAAGAGCTGTCTTTGGAACGCTTGTAACGGTTAAATACAGAAAAACGCGGTCTTCGGCGACGCGCTTCGCTATGGTTGTCGGGACGAAAGTAAGCAAAAAGGCCGTAGACCGCAATAAAATCCGCAGAAGAATGCGCGCCTGCGTCGCAGACCATCTTAACAACCTAAACAACGGATATGATATCGCAATTATCGCTAAACCGGTTGCGTTGAAGGCGAAATACGGGGCTATACGGGAATCAGTGCTGTCATCTTTGTCAAAAGCAGGCGTCTTCGCAACGCCGATTAAACTATGAGCGTATTTAGCGCAATCATTAACATACCGAGAAAAATCGTATCAACGGTAATATTTGGGTATCAGAAAACGCTTTCACCCGACCATGGCCAGTTGCGGCACTTATATCCGCACGGTTTTTGCCGTTTTTATCCTTCATGCTCCGAATACTGCCGCCAAGCAGTGCTTAAATACGGCGTGTCGCGCGGAATCGTTAAAGGCGTAGTTAGAATAGTTAGATGCAATCCTTTTTCAAAAGGAGGATGCGATGTATTGCGGTGAGAAGCGCCGGGCAACATACGCCAGACAATTATCTGGCGTTTTTTGTTGCTGTATAAAACCCAAATATACGCAAGAGCGGTTTTCCACCGTTTCATCACAGATATTTCCACTGTGAATACACTGTGGACAGGTATTGACCCCTGTGGATATGTGCTATCATACTGTTTGAACAATCACTTCTTCTCATCCTTCAAACAAAAAGTCCTATGGACACCCAGGAACTGTGGAAAACCGCTCTAGGGGAGCTGGAGCTACAGCTTTCCAAAGCAAACTTCACCACCTGGTTCAAAGATACCTTCATCAGCACGGTGGAAAACGACCGCGTAACCATCGCCGTTCCTAATAATTTTACGAAAATGTGGCTGGAATCAAAATATCATCGCGATATATTAAAGTCATTGCAAAGAGCAACCGGCGAGGCGGTGCGCGATATCTCATTTAGAGTTGAGGGAAAGGGAGCGAACGAGCCGCAAATTATTAATCTTCATCAGGAACCGCGAACGATGACAGATTTACAGTTTGTTACCGCTCAAGATGTGCAGAAAACGCAAATTGACGAAACTCCCGGTTCGTTGAATACTAAATACACCTTTGACAGCTACATAGTCGGGAAACAAAATGAGTTTGCTCACGCCGCCGCCCTCGCCGTTTCCACAAATCCGGGCATTCACTATAATCCGCTTTTTATCTATGGTGGCGTTGGCCTTGGTAAAACGCATCTTTTACAGGCAATCGGACACAAAGTTCTCAAAGACGGGAAAATGAGACGCGTTTTGTATGTAACATCGGAAAAGTTCACGAACGACTTTATAAACGCCGTTAGGACGGGGCGCGCGCGTGAATTCAAAGATTTGTATAGAACCGTTGATATCCTGATTGTTGACGATATCCAGTTTTTCGGTGGAAAAGTTGAAACACAAGAAGAATTCTTCCATACATTCAACGCTCTGCATCAGCAAAACAAGCAAATTGTTTTGTCCGCAGACAGACCCCCGACAGCGATTAATTCGCTTGAAGCACGCCTTCTGTCGCGATTCCAATCGGGAATGACCGCAGATATAAGCAGTCCCGACTATGAAACACGGGTTGCGATTCTAGAGGCAAAATGCAGAGAGAGGCAGTGGAATATGGCAACTGCGATAATTGAATATGTAGCGGAGAGTATACAATCCAATGTTCGTGAACTTGAGGGCGCTTTGAATAAAATCATTGCCTACCACCAGCTAAAAAACCAGGTGCCGTCGCTTGAATCGGTTTCACCGATTGTAAAAAGTTTGCAGCCCGCGGAAATGATAAAGACGGTTACGCCTAAAGACATAATCCTTGTCGTTTCCGAATATTTTGATGTTTCGCAAGATGAGCTTGTTGGAAAAAGCAGAGAAAAACGACTTGCCTTCCCGCGACAAATAATTATGTATATCCTCCGTAAAGAGATGAGGTACTCATTTCCTACCATCGGAGAAGAACTCGGCGGGCGAGACCATACAACAGCAATGCACGCTCATGAAAAAATTGCCACTTTGCTTGAGTCGGACGAAAAGCTCCAGCATGATATTCAAATCATCCGACAGAGAATGTATTCGCGTGCATAGGTTGTGGAAAAGTATGTTGGAAAAAACCTGGTAAGCGAGGGATAAATACAACACACTTTCGGAAACCATTATTTATCCACTGACACGCCTTTGTTATCAGCAACAACACCCACAAACAGTTAACCCTAAATAACCAAGTACAAATTAACCAAAAACAACTTTTCCACACTATCCACACCGCCTACTACTACTATCAGATATTTATATCGTATCCTAAATCATCACAAACACAGCCATGAAATTTTCATGTACGAAAGACAATCTAGAGAAGGGGGTACGAACTGTTTCATCAATAGCAGGTAAACAAACAAATCTTCCAATACTACAAAACATACACATTAAAGCCGAAGTGGGTGGAATAGAGTTGTCAACAACAAATCTGGAATTAGCGATTAAAACAAAAGTAAGAGGGAAAGTTGATAATCTGGGAGAGTTTACTATACCGGCTAAATTATTTTCAGATTATATTGGATTGCTGTCGGATAGCCGTGTTGATTTTGAATTGATAGGTGATGGCATTGAAATAACCTGTGGCGGGACATCAACTAAAATAAATGGGATGGATGCGTCGGAATTTCCGCTCATTCCAAATGTTGTTGCAAACGAGACCATAGAATTACCTGCCGATAAATTTAAGGAATGTCTTTCTTGCGTTCTTTTTGCCGTTGCGACGACAGAAGTTAGGCCAGAGCTGTCCGGGGTATATATAAGATTAATGCCAAATGAAGTAGTAATGGCGGCAACCGATAGTTATAGATTGGCGGAAAAAAAGCTCATGATATCGGTGCGCGATAAAACCAGTGAAGTTATTATTCCAGCCAGAGCGTTGCACGAAGTTTTACGCATGATTTCCGTGATGGATGGAGAGGAGGGTGTGGAAAATAAGCTACAAATCGGCCTTGCGGATAACCAAGCGCTATTCAAGTTTGGCCCGTCTGAATTGATTACGAGGACAATTGAAGGGAAATACCCCGATTATGTTCAGATAATTCCGACGCAGTTTCAAACCGAGGCAATAGTCGGCAGGGAAGAATTGATAAAGGCGGTCAAAACAGCAAGTTTATTTTCAAGAACGGGGATTTTTGATGTTACGCTTGAGATCGGAGACGGTGTTGTCAAAGTACTTGCAAACGATGCGGCTCGTGGAAAAAACACCGCAGTTTGCGACGCTGAAGTGAAAGGGGTAGCCAATTCTCTTGTGGCTAACTATCGTTATGTTTTGGACGGATTGGTGTCAATGCCGTCCGAGGGAGTAACAATCAAAATCGTTGATGGAATGAACCCGTGTGTAATTGTGCCAAATGGCTTGATCGAATCGGGCGCGCAAACATATATCGTTATGCCTATAAGACAATAAACGATAAAACCAAAACCGCCCAACGAGGCGGTTTTGGTTTTTAGAAGATTTCAATTGTTGTGTATTTGTGGCCGAGAGCGAGGGCGTCTGATTTGTGCTTCATCCAAATGTCAGCGCGTTTATCGTAGCGAGCGTTCATACGGTCTTTGACCACGAAGATTTTATCTCCGTAGAGTTCAGGAAAACGCACGCGGGTTCCAAGTTTCAAGAAGTTGGCCGCCACGATACCATCGCGTACCATTGTACCGTCTGCCGTTTCAAACGGCGTATCGTCCGTTTGCTCCGGAAGCGAGTTGTATGCCGTAACGCTTATTTTTATCCTGCGCGTTGCCTCACGATAATCGGATTCAGGAAAACCGGCCGTATTGTTGATTTGGAAGGATAACGACGGTATAGAACCAAATATAACTTGCGCGTTTGCCACTTTTGACACAGGTGCAATGCCGGAAGTTATTATGGTTATAAGCATTATCGCAACAGGCAAAACAGACGCCAGCTTATGGAGTTTTACAACGGCAATTTCGCTTATTTTCGCCAATATTGTCATATGAAATATAAAACTCCCGTCTGTTGGGAGTGGGCTATCTTATATCATAAAACCGTCCTTTTGTCAATGGGGACTGTTAGCGCTAAAAATGGTTGTCAAGTGCGATTTCGGGTATACTGTGGATAATTCTAAAAACAACAAATGAACAGCCAAAAACCCCCGTTTTATCGCAGATTTAGCAGTGAACAGATGTCCTATGACCGCCGCCGCCGCGGTTATATCTCCAGGATAGTCCGCCTGGTGTTTTCCGGGGGTTTTTTGGTTAATTTTGGGTTGTTATTGTTAACCGGCGCCACATTCGGCATTATTGTTCTTGGTCTCGCTTTCATCTTTGTCGGACGGAATCTTCCGAATCCAAACGCGCTCTATGAACGCAAGACGGAGCAAAGTACAAAGATTTTTGACCGCACCGGGGAAAAACTTCTTTTTGAAGTCCACGGCGCAAAAAAAAGAACATTCGTACCGTTGTCCGATATACCGAAACCGATTGTTAATGCCCTGATTAGCGCGGAAGATGATGATTTTTACAATCACAACGGAATAGATATCAAGGGCATCGTTCGGTCTGTTGTCGTGAACCTCATTTCAATGAGAAAAGCGCAGGGAGCGTCAACGATTACGCAGCAGTTGGTAAAAAACGCTATTTTGTCGCCGGAGAAAACATACGCCAGAAAGCTTAACGAAATTATTTTGTCGTTGAAGATTGAATCCAAATTCACAAAAGAAGAAATCCTGCAGCTTTACTTCAACGAAATTCCGTTTGGTTCAACGAACTACGGCGTTGAAGCGGCGGCAGAGGCGTATTTCGGCAAGCCGGCGCGGGAACTGACAGTGTCGGAAGGCACTACTTTGATTGCGATGGTGAAAGCGCCGACGCGGTATATGAACAATCCCGACGAATTGAAGGCGAGAAGGGATAGGATTCTGGACGGAATGGTAACCGATGGCTATCTCGCTGAAAACGAAGCGGAGGAAGCTAAGAAAACAGAAACGCCGCTTGATTTGGTGAACGGCGGTATAGTCGCCCCGCATTTTGTGTTTTTTGTGAAAGAGCAACTGGAAGAAAAATACGGCGAGAGGATTGTTGAAGAAGGCGGTTTGCAGGTGGTTACGACGATTGATTATGATTTCCAGCAGAAAGCGGAGGATATTGTGGCAAAATTCGTTGAGGAACATGCGGAAGAGTTTAAGTTTACGAATGCCTCGGCTGTGGCGATTGACCCGAAAAATGGCCAAATTCTTTCAATGGTCGGGAGCCACGATTATTTTGACGAAGAGAACAGCGGCGCGGTCAATGTCGCTTTGCGCCCGCGCCAGCCGGGTTCTTCAATAAAGCCGATTGCTTACGCGGCGCTTTTTGAAAAAGGATATACACCGAACACGGTGCTTTATGATGTTGAAACGGATTTTCCCACTGAAATCGGGACCTATCATCCGAAAAACTATGACTTGAAGGAACGCGGCCCGGTTTCAATTCGTACCGCTTTGCAATTATCGTTGAATATCCCTGCGGTGAAGGCGCTCTATCTTGTCGGGGTTGAGAATTTTCTGAAATTTGCCGAGCGAATGGGATATACGACGCTATCTGACCGCAGCCGTTTTGGTTTGTCGGTGGTTTTAGGAGGTGGCGAAGTTAAGTTGTTGGAACACACGAACGCCTATGCAACTTTGGCGAATGAGGGAGTACGGCACCCGTCGGTTTCAATTCTCAAAGTTACGGATAGCGATGCCCGTGTGCTTGAGGAATGGAAAGAGACGGCAGGCGAGACCGTTGTTGACGAAAATGTGGCTAGAACGGTTACTAATATTTTGACCGACGATGAAGCACGGGCGTCTGTTTTCGGGCGAGGGGGGAAATTGACGATTCCCGGCAGACCGGTTGCGGCGAAAACAGGCACAACAAACGATTATCGCGACGCGTGGACTATGGGTTATGCCCCGCAGCTGGCGGTTGGCGTCTGGGCTGGAAACAACAACAACAAGGAGATGCAAAGAGGCGCCGGCGGTTCAACCGTGGCATCCGGAATTTGGAATGGAATTATGCGGGCATATTTGGAAGGAAAGCCGGTTGAACAATTCGCAGCGCCGGAAATACCGGTACGTGGCAATCCGGCGATTGACGGCCAAATCGGAAACGAACAGAGTGTTGTTGTGGATAAGATTAGCGGTCTGCTTGCGACCGCAGATACGCCGCCACGGCTTCGTGAGAACCGAAAATATGTAACGCACCACAATATTCTGCATTATGTTGACCGGGAGAACCCGCTCGGCGGTGTACCCGAGAACCCGGAAAAAGACCCGATGTATGGCGTTTGGGAACAGGGGGTGCAGGACTGGGTGAGGAGAAAACAGGCAGAACTCGGAATTGCGTTCAGGAGCGAAGAGCCGCCGAAGGGCTTTGATAATGTGCATACTGCTGAAAATCGTCCAAGCGTATCGTTGGTTGCGGGCGTAGTGGACGACGGAAAGGGCGGCGCCCTCACAGTATCTGCAAATGTGTCAGGACCGCGACCGGTGCGCCGCGTTGAGGTATTTGTTGGCTCGGCGCTTGCGGGAACTATGATTTCGGCTCCGTATCAGGCGACACTTTCAATACCATCGTCTGTATCCGCAGGCGATGTTGAAGTTCGTGTCATTGCGTTTGATAATGTTGAAAACGAGGGTGAAGCGACTGCGCGCGTGGATATTCCGGCGCACTCAAACATTATTCGTATCACCGACCCATTTATCGGGCAAGCGATTGTTTTTAATGGGCAGCCGTATAAAGTGAAGACGGAACTTACAAATCCGGCGAGTTACATTTCGGTGTCGTTGAGAGTTACGGAAAGAGGCACACCTCTTGTATACGCGCAGGTTGTTGATTCGGTTTCGTCGCCGCAAAACGCTGTTGTTTCTCTGTCATGGGTACCGGCAACGGTTGGCGAATATGTCATTGAAGCGGTTGGAATGCGCGCAGACGGTTCGTCTGAATCGTCCGGCGGAGTGGTGGTGCAAATTGTTACCGCAACTGCGACACAATAAATGACAACTGTGGATAAAGGGGTCTGACCCCTTTATCCACAGGAGTAAACAAAATAGCAGCCGCAAGGGTTGCTTTTTTGTTTGGAGGCGTGGGCGGGAATCGCCCGC
This sequence comes from uncultured Gammaproteobacteria bacterium, assembly GCA_964365275.1. Taxonomy (GTDB): domain Bacteria; phylum Patescibacteriota; class Patescibacteriia; order UBA9934; family UBA11717; genus CAYIOW01. The sequence continues at coordinate 8,234 of CAYIOW010000004.1, read as the reverse complement.
GCCTCTTTTTCGGCCAGTCGCCTCAAAAGGGCTGGGCACCGGCTCGCTGTCGCACTTTGGTGCGACATGGCTCCGCCGTTCGATTCCTAATTCGCAAGCCAAGCGGTTGGCTTGCTATTGCTTTCTTATTTCTAGAGTTTCAACATGCGTTTTTGCTTTCTCAATGTTGGAGGCGTGGGCGGGAATCGAACCCGCGAATAAGGGTTTTGCAGACCCTCGCCTTACCACTTGGCCACCACGCCGAATGATTAATAACGGAGTGATGGTAGCAAACAAGATGGATTGGTTCAAGCGTTCGCAATTGACGAAACATCAAAAAAGAGTAGGGTGTTTTTAGGAGAAAGGAGATATTTTCATGTTCGGAGACATCAACTGGGATTTGAAGGATGTGTTGAAGCTTCCCGTTGTTTCGGGAGTTGATGACGAGTGGTGTCTGGGCGAGCTTGCGGGCGTGCTTGAACAAGCGCAACAAGCCGCCGCCGAGGAATGTATGTGGAGAAACAGCGACGGCGCGGTTCATATCTGCCTATCCGGCGGGCTGGACTCCACGCTTGGGCTTGCTTTCGTAAGGCGGGCGTTTCCCGAAACTCGCATCGTGGCTCACACCATCGCAATCAGCGATGGCCATGCTGACCTTGTGCACGCGAAGCTCGCGGCGAAGGCGTTTGGAGTCGAGCACCGCATCGTTGTGCCGGCACAGATGGAGCTGGATGAGATGCTTGAACGAGGCAAGCTCAGGAGCGCGGGAGTCCATCTCCTGTACGACGCGCTGGAGTACGAGAGTGTGCGGTGCGTCATTGCCCACGATGGCATTGACGAGCTGATGGGTGGGTACTGGGGACATCGCGCCTTCGTAGACCCGGTGTTGAAGCGTGGAGAGTTTGAACTCCACTGGGACCGGCTCTTCAGCGACCACTTGGAACAACTCCAGAGTGTTGCGAGCCGAGCCGGGGTGGTGGTTGTACTTCCGTACCTTGTTCGCGAGGTCGTGGAGTACATCGCTCGTATCCCGTTGAACGAACGGACAGACCGCGCGGAGTCCAAGAAGCCACTGCGTTCTCTCGCGAGGATGCTCGGTGTCCCACAGGAAATCGTTGCCCGCCAGAAGCTCGGCTTCTGCGATGCGATGGTTGCAAACGAACGCACCACCGGAGTTGCCGTCGCACGATAGGACTCCTTGGCTCACTCTGGCCACGGGGTCTTTTTTGTTGACAACCTCTTTTGAGAAGATTACCTTGAGGATATATGGCAAACGGAGTTGGAGCAGACGACATTCTTGGCCTATTCCATCACATCCACCACATAAACGGTGAACACAAGGTCCATCATTGCGGTGGAGCTCATATTGAAGTTGACCCGACGGTAAATTACACGATTCAACATTGCTCATGCGGAAAACACTCTATAGACAAACAGCGTGCTATTGGTCACGGCGCTGACTCCACATTTTTCAAAACCCCTATTTCAGTTGTTTTCACAGATGAATGTCCGAAAGGCGGTTGGCATGTTGAAAGCGGTGTGCCGGATGTTAACATTGAATTTCATTCAGCGAACCCCCCGGCTTGAATGTTCCAGAGCTTGAAGTAGGTTCCTCGGTGTCGCAGTAAATCTTCGTGAGTTCCGCTTGCTGTGATTTTGCCATCTTCCATAACTAAAATCCTATCCATCTGCATAATTGTAGAAAGACGGTGAGCGATGACGATAACGGTTTTGTCTTTCATAAGCTCGCGAAGGGCATCCTGAATTAGCATTTCGGACTCGGAGTCCAGCGAGCTTGTCGCTTCGTCTAAAATAAGAATTGGTGCGTTCTTCAAAATAGCTCTGGCAATCACAACACGCTGGCGTTCTCCTCCTGAAAGTTTTATTCCGCGTTCGCCAACGAAGGTTTTATACCCGTGCTGAAGCGCGGAAATAAATTCGTGGCAACGCGCTCGCTTTGCCGCCAACATAACTTCCTTATCGCTTGCTCCGGGTTTTCCATAACGGATGTTTTCCATAAGCGTGCGATGAAACAAAATCGGTTCTTGCGGGACGAGCGAGATGTTCTGCCTCAAACTTTTCTCGGTTACGCCGCTTATATCTTGTCCATCAATGCTGATCTCGCCTTTTTGAATGTCGTATAGCCGTGAGAGTAGTTTAGTGACGGTGCTTTTGCCCGCGCCCGACGGACCAACCAACGCAACCTTTTCATTCGGAGCGATTTCAAGAGAAAAGTTTTTTAGAATTGTTCGGTTGCCGAATGAAAATTGCACATGGTTAAATGCAACCGTCCCGTCACTTATTTTAAGTGGCTTCGCGCCGTCTCTGTTTTTAATCTCGTATGGCATGTTCAATATATCCACCATTTCCTGACTATCCGCAACCACATCAAAAAGATTTCTAAATGACTTGCCCACATCCCAAAGCTTGCCAAAAGCGAAAAGAAGGTAGCTTTGCAGAAACACGATGCTCGCCAGTGACAACGAACCGGCTATCCATGCTTTTATGGCGATTACAACCAATAGTCCGTCAATGACAGTCATCAGCAGCGCCTGAATGGTGTAGATTATTTCGTGCCTGTCCCAGCTTTTTGTTTTAAGCGCTCGGTAACGGTCAATATACATTCTCAAACGGCTTCGTTCAAACCCGTAGCTCGCAAATTGTTTGATTGTTACGGTGTTTGTAAACGCGTCCGCAACAGCGCCGCCGAGTCGGGTATCGGATTCGGAGCGCTCCGTGTCCGCTTTTATTGCCCACAGAGATGCGCGATACTGAAAATAGAAAAAGAAAACAATCCATACAACAAACAGCAATGCGAAAACAGGTCGTTGAAGCCCAAGCCCGATTAGCGCTCCAATGATAACTATAGTTATCGGAAGAAGCTTGAACGCGACTTCATCCGCAAGTTTTTCAAAAGAGCGAGGAAGGCGTCGAAGCTTCGTTACGAGAGAACCGGCGAAATGGTCTGCGAAGAAACGAGACGAGTGCCCAAGCAGTTTAGCGAAGGACGCATCCTCAATATCCGCCATTACCGCGGGTTCAAACCGCGTCATTGAAAAACCTTCAACGCGCCAAAGCGCCCATGAGATGACGCGAATTCCGATATAGAAAATTAGAACCGGAACGAAAAGTTCTATCGTAGCGGTTTCAAGCGGTGTTGTTTCCAGAATACGAAAAAGTTGTTTCAACGCGTACGGTTGAAATGTTTCCGCGACAGTTGCGAGCGAGACGGACGCGAGAACTAAAAACATCTTTCCTTTGTGAGGAAGCGCGTGTTTCCAAAAAATAAACAGCACTTCTTTTATTGATGCGCGTTGCATTCGCGTATTATATCAAACCGTAGACAAAACCCAGCGGTTCTGCCATTATCTTTTGTATGGAAAACAGAATTAGGTTTGAAAATCGTGGAGGAAAGGAAGAGAACCGCGCGAAAACGGTTGGTATTTTTGTAAATGATATTTTAGACGGAAAACTGCCGGAGGACTCGTTTGCTGTAACCGATTATATTTTATCCGAGCTTTATCGGTTGAATGGGAAAAAATACAACGAGCAGGACAACCGCATCACGCGTGAACAAAACCAATTCGTCAGAGAGTTTTTTGACGCTCTAATAGAAAAACTGCGCTCGCTTTCTCTCTCGGCGCAGAGTTCGGAAGAACAAGATGAACTAAAGCGGCTTTGTTCTGATCTATATCATTCTGTTTTTAGCGTATCTCCAAGTATTTTCAATCGTCTTGCTCCCGCGGATATGGTTCAGGTGACATCTTCGCTGTTGGCAATTCCGGAAGCGCGGATGCTTGCGGGAAACGCTGCCGGCGAATTTGTATATGAGACGGAGTTTAATGATTTGGGTTGGGCTTATGAAGACGCTGTGAAAAAAGCAGACACGCCACATGCCCTTGATATCGCATTAGCGCTGCGTGTATTGGCGCAAGATGCGATGAACCAGGGCTGGGCGGACCGCGCGGTGAATATTTTTCTGGATACGGGAGACAAGCTCGTTAGTAATCCGCGACAACATCCGGTTGTTCGTTATGGCGCGGAAGTTTCCGTGGAGCGAATTCGTGAAGCGCTAAAGGACGGTTCGCAAGTCGTCCGTGCGTCATCTCCAGAGCCGGCAAGTGTTACTAAGGGTTATGATGAGATTGGCAGACCCGTTAACACTGCACCAATCGCGAGAGACGCGAAAGGAGAGGTGGATAATGATGGTTCTACTGCGCGAGTTATTTTTGGGGAATCTGCCGTCGCAGACGCAGAAATCGCGCGGATTAAGGAAGTTGAATATATTAAAGATGTACTCCATTCGCTTCAGCAAGGCGGTGGCACGCTTCTTAATATTGTATTTGCAGCAAGACAGGTCGGCGGGCTGTTTGGCGGGCAACTTGAAGAGCTTGTAAAGGAATCTACGCCTGAATGGAAGGACGAGGACTGGGAAAAGGCAATGAGTATGTTGAAAGAACACAACCGGCTTTTGGATGAATATAACAGGTTGACTCAACGCGCCAGAGAAGAAGCCGAAAACACGGCAGAACAAGCGAGCGAAAGGGCGACACAGGATGCAATAAAGCAGGTGCCCAATTTACGAGAGGAGAGTGTGAATCCACATGTAATCAGTCTGCTTGAATTGGTTAAGCAAGAACCTAATATGGAACGGAGATTTCATCGCGTTGAAGAAGCATACAGATTTTTAAGTATACAAACAGAAATGCAACACGAGCAGGCGAAGGGTGCGGCAAAAAGATTTATTGATGATTGGGACGCTCTTCTCAATACACATGAAAATCTATGGCGTGCCAACATGATAAAAGAGAAAGAAAGGCAAGACGCGCTGAATTCGGGATTGGCAAAACTCTGGAGCGAAATTGACCCCATTATGCCGTTTTTGGAAGCGCGCCGTGAGATATTGATTGATGAGGCGGAGCAAGTGGTTGAAAAGGAACGACAACTGGCCATAAAAGATATTGCAAAAGCGCGGTTTGTGCCGGTGCAACGATTGGTGAAGGAACTAGGTTTCTTTTCGGAGCAAGATGCGGAGAACATATCGCTTCTTTTTCGCCAGATGCACCATCCCGATGTTAGAAAAAAGTTTGAAAGAGATTTTGGCGTAGACATTCGTGATTTGTATTTGCGTGAGCAGGTGTGGTTTTTGGAATATCTCGGGCGAACGAAAACAGAAGAAGCGAATCGTTTGGCGAAAACGACAAAGAAATTCGGTATTGATATTGCACGCGCTTTTCTTGCGAGTGAGCAAGATGAAAAAGCGGCAGAGGCAATATTAAATATCGCTGAAAAGTTGCCCGAAGAAGATGCGCGGAAAGTGTTTGAACGCTATGGCGCTCTTGTGGATGTGGCGAGAAAAGAGGTAGATGAATTGCTTCGCGAATTTTTTGTGAGCGCGAATGGAAAGGAGATAGACGCACAGTCGCTTGAACGAGAGATTCTCCGTCGCGGGAAGGAGCTAATTATTGGGCTTGGACGCGATATATTGTCTGGCGGGAAAATTGATATTGGCACAGTGGAGCGTCGTTTACGCAGAGCGAGTGAGGACGCGGTAATTTTTTCAAGTATTTTTAAGACGGCTTATCACGGCAAGGACACGATTCTATTCAACGAATTACGCGCCGTGTCTTTTGAGAGGATGGATTGGAGCGAATTAAGGCAAGACGAAGCGGAAACAATAAAGAGAATCCATTGGGATAATTGGAGCGAGCAGAGTCCGGAGGAGGCGGAAGTTTTGCAAAAAAAATTGGAGCGAGCGTTGGACGGAATTGGGAATAATCAATTCTACATACTGAAACGCAACGAAGAAATAATGGCGTTCGCTCGTACGGGCGAGGAGGACGATGTAGGGGCGGTTCTTCCAGAGGGGCATTAATACATTGGTTCAGTTAATGTTACATTGCCATATCAGAATTCATCAATCGGCGAGGCGGCGGTGGACGAGATGGTTAAGGAGGTAGCGTCTCGCGCCGTCCTTCACGGTGTTGCGGACGCAAAACATTTCGTTGGGATTATGTATGTTGAGCGTTATGGGAGTGTGATTGAAGGTTTGCGTCGCGACAAAACCGGAAGGGGGTTAGACGAGTTGGCTATGAAGAACGATAGGACGATGTCGTCGCGACTCGTTGGTCCGTCACTAGACAGAAACGATATTATTGAAGGAAAGGCGCCGGAGATGTGTGATGTGCGCACATTCAATATCAGGAATAATTATGATGAGTACACCTCTACAATAGAAAAGTGGACGAAGAACGGAAAAATAATTACGCGATATTTTTCAGATAAAAACAATCCCGACATTCGCATTATGGTCGCTGAACCTGTACCGGCTAGCAAAATTGAACTGCCGAGCAACATTGAATTGCCGTTGGCGGCCTAGAGCGGTGGAAGTATATTCCACAGCGCGTCAAAAAGAATACGGTGCGCATTAGCAATGAACTCATCTTCTAAAATAATACCGATTTGTTTTTCGTGAATTGTAAGAAAGGAAACACGCTTGTCGTAGATTTCAACAGCCGTTTTTGTAATAGAGTTGCCAACAAGTATTCGTATTTCGGTTACAGCGTCTTGACTTGCTTTTAGAGCAACGGCATCTTTTACATTGGTTGCGATGATGCGTTTCTTTACTCCGAGTTTCTTACGCTTCGCTACATACCGCATATTTATATCGTTTCCTATTGTTGTTGTCGCAGAGTCGTCAATAAATGTTCGGATGATGTCTCTTGTTGTTAATGAATCGTTTAGCGCGTCTTCTACGCCAGTGAGACCTTCGTAATAGCGCACTACGGGTTTTCCTGTGGTGAGATTGTATTGACTGTTTAGTGTTGGAATGAGCGCGTCTATTTCTTTGGAGACGATGTGAACCTCTTCATCTTTTTGTTTTGCAATGGTGCGGAGGATTTCTGGGGATGATGGTCTGAAGAGGGTTTTTGTTCCCCCGGTTTCAGAAACGAGACCTTTTGACTTTAAAGACGCAAGGACATTGTAAAGATTGGTGCGGGAAAGGCCGGTTGGGGCCTGAAGGGCAGGCGGAGCGGTTTCTCCGAACCGTAATAGGGCCTCATAAACAGCTATTTCGGAGGGCGAAAGACCGATTTTTTGGAGGATGTGTTCATACATACAGGAGCAGTATACTGCTAAAAGGTCAGATAAGCTATGACAAACTGTGGATAAGAAAATGGCGAAAACAAGCCACAAAACGACAGAAGCGTCAGGGAGGGATTGACAAAAGCCGAAAACTGTGGTAAGGTGTTTTCACGAAAGATGAGACAGAAGAAGCCGCGAACTTCTTCCCTCATTACAACATTGAGAGAGCGGCCCGAAAGGGCTTGTAACCAGTCGGATATTAGAAACCGGCAGGAACTCTCTCATAAGACAGTTTCTGCCGGTTTTTTGGCAAAGATGCATGTTTCGCTCGATAGAGAGCGGGACATACACCTTCGCCAACCAAGTTTCTTGGAGAATGGCGAGGGCTTATCTGCTTCTTTTTAAGGGTTGTGAGCCGAGAAATCGGTTCCGGGAGAGAGTCCCGACCTTTGGACGGAAGCGAGCCAATCCGGTTTCTGCTACGCCTGTTGAACTCAACGGAAACGCGCAAGAGACCTGCGGAGAAAGGAACATACGAAGTCCCGCCATACCATGCTTTGGCGGTACGGACACCTTATCTTCGCCCACAGACATGGCTGTCTGTTGGTCATGAGTGCGTTGGGTCATGAGTCCGCCTTTGGTGGATTCGTGGCTCCAACACTCCTGATCACGGGAATGCGGTTTGGCGAGAGAATTTCTCCCAACCGTGAAAGGGAAGGTCATTACAATGATTCAACTCGGATGGACCTATGGACATAACGCTATGTAACAGGACTCTATCATTTTCAAGAATGCTAAGTCCCATTTCATAGTGTTATGTCCATACTTCTGGGGTTATCGCTTTTCGGACAAACATTTTTCCAACACGACCTTAGGCCGGATGTTGGAGGAAATGCCGAAAATGCGACACCTTGGACTCTTGGTCCATCCTCTTCCTCTGCGCTTTTACGCCGCCATGTGCAAACCTGGGCTGTGCGACAAAGTGCAGAGGAAGCGGCTGGTGTTTTGCCTATGGTGGGCGAGCACGAGTCGTGAAACTTTAGCGGTGAGGCCTTGCGCCAAAAATCCGCTGGAGGTTTCCATGAGCAATTCCCCCCGGGGGAAGGGTGGCGGGCGTAAGCTCGTCATCCTCTCCCTCCCCCCGTGCGAGGAGCCGGCCGCCCGGCTCC
>CAYIOW010000003.1:0-41342 GCA_964365275.1 uncultured Gammaproteobacteria bacterium | reverse complement strand
CTCCGTCTTTTCCGGCGGAACCGTTTATCGTTACATTTCGCAAGCCATTAAGATAGCGCGCGTACAGCGAAACATTGTCCATTTCTTTTTCATTCCAGAACACTTTTGTCAGGATTGAATTGTAGGTCGCATCTTTTTCATTCGCGCTAACGTCGCGAATTGTCCGATACCCGCCCACCGATGTCGGTTCCTGTTTTTCCACAGTTTTTAATTCGGTTATGCTGAATATTTTTGAAACCGTTTTGTCAATTCTATTTTGTAAATCATCAACGGCAATGCCCGCAATTTGAATTTCTCTTTGTATTGCCGGATGAATCTTAGGCATTTCAAAACTGGGAACAGCCGGCTCAACTGGCGTAAACGGCCTTTTTGAAGGCCAACCCTCATGTCCGTTGATGGAAACGGCAACGCCTTTCGCGATTAAATTGGCGACGATTTTTCTGTTTTCATCAGTGTCTGAAATTAAACTCTCAATTTTCAGCGATTTCAGGTTTTGCAATTTCTCAATTCCCGAAAGGTTCTCAATATCAAAATAATCGTCCTCGCCGTCCCAATTCGGCCAAATTATCCCGATTAGTCCGGAATCTGCCGCCCAGCGAACCGTTTTAATTTTATCAATGTGTTTCTCAACATCGGACGACAATAACTGCTCGCGAATCTTCGTCAGCGGTTCGTTGTTGTATTCCGCGGAACCATCATAGACCGGGTATTTCATCGCGCCGCATTTGCACAGCGCTTCTATGATAGCTAACTTCAGATTTGCGTCATTCATACATATGTCATTGTATCATTATTTAGGGAGTGGTTTGAAGAGAATAATATCTCCACATCATACCCCTTACCCAATACCTCATACTCTCCACAGTCCCGGCCTTGCTTCCAGTTATGCTAGTGGTATAATTCCCGCGTACGAAAAGTATTCAGGGGGCAAGGGGGTGAATAAATATTGTGCTCAAACTATATGGCACAGATCAAACCAGACATTGAGACATTCGCGAAAATTAAGGTCGTGGGTGTCGGAGGCGGAGGAGGAAGCGCTATTAACCGTATGGTTGAAGCGAAAATAAAGGGGGTTGAATTTATAGCACTGAACACCGATGTTCAGGCGCTTCATCATTCAATGGCCCATGTGAAAATACCGATTGGGAAATCGGTAACTCGCGGGCTTGGAGCGGGAATGAATCCCGAAATCGGTTTTCGCGCGGCGGAAGAAAGCCAGAACGAAATTCGCAATGTGATTAATGGCGCCGACATGGTGTTTATCACCTGCGGGCTTGGCGGCGGAACCGGAAGCGGAGCGGCGCACCATATTGCGAAACTGGCGCGCGATGTTGGTGCGCTCACGGTTGCCGTGGTTACCAAGCCGTTCACATTTGAAGGAGCGCAGAGAAAGCGCATTGCGGATGAAGCGTTGGACAAGCTCGCGGCGAATGTTGACACGATAATAACGATTCCGAATGACCGAGTGCTTCAAATAATAGACAAGAAAACCGCGCTTGTTGAAGCGTTCAGAACCGTTGATGAGGTCTTGCGACAGGGCGTGCAGGGAATTTCGGAACTTATTACGATTCCGGGACTTATCAATGTTGATTTTGCCGATGTTCGCGCCATTATGAGTCGCTCCGGTTCGGCGTTGATGGGAATCGGACACGCATCCGGAGAAAACCGCGCCGTTGAAGCGGCGAAACAGGCGATAGCAAGTCCGCTTCTTGAAATTTCAATTGAAGGCGCCAAGGGCATTCTGTTCACCATCACCGGAGGGCTTGATTTGGGGATGCAGGAAGTGGCGGAGGCGGCGAAGGTAATTACCGGCTCGGCGGACGATGATGCCCGCGTTATTTTTGGCGCGAACATTTCGGAAGGTATGGGAGACGCTGTCGCCATCACGGTCGTCGCGACCGGTTTTGAGGGGCGCGAAAGGCCGGCGATGGTTTACGGCACAAGCGTTGTGTCCGCTTCGGCGACTTGGGCGCCGCCGGTTACACGAGTTCCGCAAGCCGCACCTCTTTCTGATTTCGCGGCTAAGATGAGAGAGAAACAGGAAGAGCCGGTTTTTTCAAAACGCGTTTTGAAAGACGAGCCGAAACAGCGCACCGCTTCCGCGACAACTCCGGTGGACGAGCAGGAAGAATCCGCGCAATCGGCAAAATCGCAAGAACAATCGGATGAGGATGTTATGGATATCCCCGCCTTCATAAGAAAGAAAATGATGTAGGACGAGATATCCGGATTGCTGGTTAGATTTGTGTTCAAAGAGTATAATATAAATAAATGCGGTGTCCGATTTGCGCTCACGATACGAAAGTTGCGGATACGCGCGGCTCTACTCTCGGCGAAGAGATAAGGCGCCGGCGCGAATGTTTGAAGTGCAAGCACCGCTTTACCACGGTTGAGGAAATCGCGCTTCTGGATTTGGTGGTTGTGAAACGAGACGGAAGGCGCGAGAGTTATTCAAGAGACAAATTATCCCGCGGCATAATTCGCGCTCTTGAGAAACGGCCGCACACGGCGAATCGTCTGAAACAACTTATCCGTGAAATAGAGCATGACCTTCAATGTCGCGAAGAGGATGAAATCACCAGTTTGGAAATCGGAAACATAGCGATGCGGCGTCTCCGCGGTTTTGACAAGGTTGCGTATATCCGTTTCGCAAGCGTGTATCGGCAATTTGAAGATGTCGGTATGTTCAAGAAAGAACTTGCAGAATTGGAACGCAAAAAACGGAGGAGGAAAAAGAATTAATTCTGTCCCTATGCGCAGAACTAAAATCATTTGCACGATAGGTCCGGCTTCTTCAAAGCCGGCGGTTTTGAAACAGATGATTAAGGCGGGAATGAATGTGGCGCGGTTGAATTTCTCGCACGGCACGCATGAAGAACATGCGGGATACATAAAAATGATTCGCGAAATTGCCGCCGAACTGGGAAAAACCGTTGCCATTTTGCAGGACTTGCAGGGGCCGAAAATAAGGGTTGGCGCGCTTCCGACGACCGGGCTCGTTTTAAAAAACGGACAGACGATTCATTTCTCTCCGCGAGCGAAAGAATATGACGAAACCGAACGATTGATTCCAGTAAGCTATGGCGGATTTTCACGCGATGTTAAAGCGGGAGACAGGATTTTGATTGACGATGGTTTATTGGTATGCGTTGTTGACCGCGTTCTGAATCAGGTGGTTAGCGCGACTGTGAAGGTTGGCGGGCTGATGACTTCACATAAAGGAGTTAATCTGCCGGATTCGTCCGTGCGTTTATCAACATTGACTGCAAAGGACCAGAAGGATGTTGCGTTCGGCGTGCGCGAGGAAGTTGATTTTATGGTGCTGTCTTTCGTGTCGGCCGCCGACGACATAAAAAAACTGCGCGACTTGGTTGAGCGCGAGGAACACAGGCAGGAAAAGCGCGGCGTGCCGATTCAAATCGTTGCGAAGATAGAGCGAGCGGACGCGATTCGCCGAATGGATGAAATAATAAAAGAAGCGGATGCCGTTATGGTTGGACGCGGCGATTTGGGTGTTGAAATTCCGGAGGAGGAAGTACCGCTTAGACAGAAGGAAATCGCGCGAGCGGCCCGGTGCGCCGGAAAGCCGGTGATTGTGGCGACGCAGATGCTTGAGAGTATGAAGGAAAATCCGCGAGCGACGCGAGCCGAGGTGTCGGATGTGGCGAACGCCGTAATAGACCACGCGGACGCGGTAATGCTTTCCGCGGAGTCGGCGACCGGAAAGTATCCGGTCAAGGCGGTTGAAACGCTTGCAAGGGTTGCGGAAAAAACCGAAGAGAGCGTCTTTGACGATTTGCGTCCGGACGAGCTTTGTTTTGACAAAACCGACAAAGAGTTTGCGAAACAAATACGGCTTGCCGGAAAGGGAAATGGGCTTGACGGAATTGTTACCGGATTGCAATACGGCAATCTTGCTTCCGCGATATCGCGACATCGTCCGGAAACGCCGATGTTTGTTGCGGCGAGCGAACCGCGCGAACTTGCACAGCTGGTTTTGCGGTGGGGTGTGGTGCCTTTTTCAATGAAGAAAGCGCGGGGCGCCGATGTTTTTGAACGCTCTGCTCGCGAAGCGCTTGAAGAGTTTGGATATTTGAACAAAAAATCGCGCCTCCTGTTTCTGACCAAAGATTAATAATTTTGGCATTCCTCCCTTTTGAATCTCGCCATTTAACTACATAAAACTTGCGCGTTTGAATGAGATGCGCCGTCGCGCAAGTTTTACCTTTTGCACATTTTGCATCTTCCACATCCAAGCATCATCAACGCGGCAAGCCCGACGAGAATGTAAATCGCCCGTTCAAGCCAGCTGACGCTCCCGAAGATTTCACTTACGAAATTCCAGCCAAAGAGACCGATAAGTCCCCAGTTGATTCCTCCGATAAATAAGAGGACGCACGCGGCCTTGTGGCCGCCGCACCTTTTTTCGCCGCACAGCATATTTGTTTTTGTGTGAATAGTTAGATGAACACATTATGCGTTCAAGGTTATTTTGTGTCTATAACGGATGTGGATAACTGATTTATCTCATTTTCATGCTTGCTTGCGGGATATAAATCTGACCGTTTCTTTAAATGAATTTTTCTCTTCTGCTCCGGAAACTTTTCAATCGCATAGCGTAACATCGTCCGTGGCATAGCGCGCGAATGTTGTCGCAGAAATGTCTTGAGGTCGCGCATTAAACATCTTGAACCGACCTCGCGCAACATCCAGCCGACAGCTTTATGAATCAGGTCGTGTTTGTCGTGAACGAGAAGTTTTGCGATTTTAAGAGCGGCATCGGATGAGCCGTTTTTTATAAAGCGGAATGTCGCAATCATCGCCACGCGACGATTCCATAGCAAGCGCGACCGCGCAAGTTTCAAAAGAAGCGTTTTTGATTTCTGTTCCAGATACGCGCCGACTATGTGTTCCGCGGAGCAGTCAACGAGGTCCCAGTTATTGATAAATGAAGTATGGGCAAGATACATTTTGAAAATCTTTTTCCGCAACGCCTCGTTTCCTTTTTGAAATTGACTGATCAAAATAAATAGCGCCGCCTGTCTTTCCTCGTGAAACGGCGAACGGAGGAGTGTTTTCAGTTCTTGTAACGATAATCCGCGAAATCGTTTTGCGATTGCCCGTACATCCGGAACCGATACCCCTAAAAACTTGTCTCCTTCGCCATATTCGCCTCTGCCGGTTTTAAAAAACCACTTTAGGTTTTTGGCTTTTATCGGGTCTTTTTTTGCCCGCAGAGCAAATTGAACGGTCTCTTTCATAGAGCGAGTATACATCATTTCATATAAATGGGGTCAGGTCTTAACTATTAACTTTTGTGACAAGTGGGTCAGACCCCGGTGGATATCTTTAAGCCATACAGGTGGCTTAAACATCGCCAAATAAAAATCCTAGCACTCGTGCTAGGATTTTTATTTGGCGGGCCGGAAGGGATTCGAACCCTCGGTCTTCTCCGTGACAGGGAGACGTGTTAACCGGGCTACACCACCGGCCCATTTTTGAGAGCGGCAGAATAGTATCATGCAAATAAACCGCACGCAATAGTGTGAGACAACACTTAATTTTATTGAAAGGGGTAAGACCCTGTGGATAAAGGGGTCTGACCCTTTTATCCACATATCTACGGGTCAGACCCCGCCCTTCGCGACCTTAGTTGGCGCATCGTGATAAAATACCGCGGTATGAAATCAAGAGAGCTTGGAATATTTGAACTCGTAATATGACTCCGGTTCTGATTGGTGTCGCGGGACCTTCGGGAGCTGGGAAGAGCACATTTTGCCGAAGGGTTTTGGACACCGTACCCGGAATGTCTCGGCTGAAGTTGGATGATTATTTCGTGGACGACACCGAAGTGGACCACCACCCGATGGGATATGCGTATTGGGACCATCCCGCAAGCATAAAATGGGATGGACTTGTAGAGGCGGCGCAAAGTTTGAAGCAGGGAAGAAGCGCCGTAGTGCCGAATTATGAGCGGGCGATAAACAAAATGGTCGGCACGAAGATTGTTGAACCGTCCGATTATATTCTTGTTGACGGCTATCAGGTGCTTTATCATCCGGACCTGCGCGACTTGTTAGACCTGAAACTGTATTTTGACCTTGAAGAAGACATTCAAGTTGACCGCAGGATTATGCGCCAGCCGGATGTTGACCGCGGATATTTATATCATGTGATGATTCCGGCGGCGCGGGCGTTTTTGTATCCCACGAAGCGGTACGCGGATTTCGTCATAGACGCTAACGGCACGCCGGAGGAAGTATTTGAAAATGGAGTGAGAGCGCTTTGGCAACTTGGTATTCCTCCCCTGAAAAGGGGAGGTTAGGAGGGGTATGACTTAATATAATCAAGAATCGTACCAACTACTCCGGATATATTATGCATAACATCTGCGTTTGTGAATCGTAAAAACTTGATGTTGTGAGATTTGGAAATATATTCTTCTCTTTCTTTGTCGTTCTTTTCTGCTTCTTCGCTTTCAAAATGTGAATCTCCGTCTATTTCAATCGCAAGACGAAGTTCAGTAGAATAGAAATCAACAATAAAGTTATCGATTCCATATTGTCGCCGAAACTTTTTTCCTTCCAATTGCTTGTGAGAAATATGTTTCCACAGTATTTGCTCGGCCGAGGTTGACTCGTTTCGTAGATGCTGACGACGAGATTTTTGAAAATGGGGATTATATGGGGAACGCATATGCGAAACTATACCCTACCCGACCTCCCCTATGTAGGGGAGGAGAGAACATTAGTGAGTCATGTTCCTTAATTTCCTCCCCTAAATATGGGAGAAGAAAATACCAGCGAGTTATGTACTTTAACTTCCTCCCCTATGTAGGGGAGGAGAGAACATTAGTGAGTCATGTTCCTTAATTTCTTCCTCTACATATGGGAGAAGAAAATACCAGCGAGTTATGTACTTTAACTTCCTCCCCTATGTAGGGGAGGTTAGGAGGGGTATGACAATAGTAAGAGTTAAAAAACGACCCCGCTCCAGATAGGATGCCGGGGTCTTGTTTTCGTAGCGGAAGACGCGCCGCTACACGCTTGCCGTCTCCTCTACTTGTTGGAGGCGGTCTTCTTCTGGAGGGGACGGCAGGACTTGAGGTCCGGCACGGAGGCAAAGCCCCCGTCTCCCGTGAAGGGAGCGCGGTCGGGCCAGATGTATGGCCCGAGCTCGCTGCAGGTCATTGTGGCCTGCAGTTTGCCACCCTCCGCCTGCTGGTGGCACCGCCACCGCACCTCGTTCTTCTCCACCACCACATCGGTGATGGCGAGAACAACGCACGGCCCCGAGGGGCTCGCGGTCTTCGTGGTGGACCACTCGTCCACTGCGATGGACATCACCACCGTCAGGAGGACGAGGGCGAGCAGCGCAGCCGCCACGAGTGCCACCCGCTTCCAGTTGGGAGCGAGAGTGGCCGGAGGCGCCATTCTCTTGTCATTCTCCACCGCCTTGGACAGGGCGGTGACCTCGCTCTTGGAGAGGAGCGGACCGTCGCTCTTCTCCTCCGGCTTGGGCTCGCTCCGCTGTGGAGCGGGCGCCGGACGAGGAGCGGGGGCGGGAACGACCGCCGGAGGAGGCGTCGTCCTCTGCGCTGGCGGGGACGGCTGGGAAGCCGCCGCGGCCGCGGGGGGAGGGAGAACTGCCTGCGACTTCGTCTTCACGATCTCGGTCTTGCCAGGCTTCCCGCTCTCGTCTCCCAATGGGATGGCGGGAGAAGGAACCGTGTCCGTCTTCGGCTCGGGGCCTTGGACGGGTTCCGGAACGGCCGGAGGTGCCGTCTTCTGCGGGGACGGCTGGGAAGCCGCCGCGTCCGCGAGGGAAGGGAGAACTGCCGGCGGCTTCTTCTTCCACCCGGTGTCGGTCCATTTCATCCCAGCTTCACTTTGCGCGTGATACCTCTCATTGCATGCCTCGCTGTAGGCACAGATGAGGCGGGTAGACGAGGTCAAAAAGGGTACCATGCTGCTTCGTTTGGCTTTCACCCAGCAGTTGAAGCACTCCACCTCCGGGTCATCCGCGGTGGGCGGCGCCTCGGCGTTGGGCTTGGGCTGTTTGCCCTCGCCAGCAACCGAGGACGGTTCGGAAGCGGGGGTGTCCCGCATCTGTCCGTCTTTGACGCCGGTCCCGATGGGGTCCGGTGTCTCCGACGAGATGCCGGGTTCTTCCGGCTTCGTCTCCACGGTCTTGTCGCCCTTCGGCGCTTCGGCCGTGGCCTCGCCCGGCTTCCCGCTCTCGTCTCCCAATGGGATGGCGGGAGAAGGAACCGTGTCCGTCTTCGGCGCTGGACCCGGGGTGGGTTCCGGAACGACCGAAGGTGCCATCCTCTGCGTGGGTGGCTGGGAAGCCGTCGCGTCCGCGGGGGGAGGTGGAACTGCCGGCGGCTTCTTCTGCCACCCGGTGGTGGTCCACTCCATCCCAGCTTTACGCTGCGCCTGACTCCTCATATCGCATGCCTCGCTGTCGGCACACTTGATGATGGCAGACGAAGGCGCGATGGGTACCATGCTGCTTCGTTTGGCTTTCATCCGGCAATGTAAACACTCTTCCTCCGGGTCATCCACAGTGGACGGCGTCTCGGCGTTGGGCTTGGGCTGTTCACCCTCGCCGGCAACCGAGGACGGTTCGGAAGCGGGGGTGTCCCGCATCTGTCCGTCTTTGACGCCGGTCCCGATGGGGTCCGGCGTGGCGGACGAGGAGCCGGGTTCTCCCGACTTCGTCTCCACGATCTCGGCGCCCTTCGGCGTTTCGGCCGTGGCCTCGCCCGACTTCTTGTCCTCGTCGCCCTGATTGGCGACGGGACCGGAGTCGGGCATCCCGCCACCGGTCTCGTCCGTCTTCGGCTCGGGGCCGGCGACGGGCGCGATGCTCTCCGACGACCCTGCCAACGGGGCGTCGGTGTTGTCGGAGGAGGGTGGGGGAGCCGCCGCCGCGTTCGCGGTCCTCATGTTCCTGCTGTGCCGCTGCCGGGAGAAGCACTGCTCTGTCTCCTTGCACCACCAGAACATGCCACTGGGGCTCGGCTTCATCTGGCTCCGCGGGGCTTTGTGTCCGCAGAGACAGCACTCCGTCTCGGGGTCGTCAGTTGCGGACGAGGAGCCGGGTTCTCCCGACTTCTTATCCTCGGGCTCGTCCGCTGTCTTCTTCTCCGCTCCCTCTGACCCGATGGTCGGGAGGGGGTCGGTAGAAGCGAGACCGCTTCCGGCTCCGAAGAACTTGTCCTCGGGCTTCTCGGCCTCGTCGCCCTGATTGGCGACGGGACCGGAGTCGGGCATCCCGCCACCGGTCTCGTCCGTCTTCGGCTCGGGGCCGGCGACGGGCGCGATGCTCTCCGACGACCCTGCCAACGGGGCGTCGGTGTTGTCGGGGGAGGGTGGGGGAGCCGCCGGCATTGCTCTGCCGGTGGCGGTGTGGTTGGGGCGCTTGGCGCCCCTGTTCTTCTTGGCGGACATTGCCGCCTCCTTTCTCCGCCAGAGGCGGAATGTTTCCGCCAGAGGCGGAATGTTTCCGCCAGAGGCGGAATACTGCGCCAAAGGCGCTTTTTGCCCGCGGAATGCGGGGCTTTCCGGTGTTGCCGGGGAACTTGCCTGCAAATGTGCAGGACTGGGATTTTTATCAAAAAATTGTCTATTTGTCAAACGGATGGGAAAAGGATTACACAGGGAATACGCAGAAATATATGTGTAGCATTGAAGTTAATTGCTTTTAATTCTTGTGTATTCCTGCGTATTCCCTGTGTAATTTAATGTTATTCGTATATAAAAAACACACCCTTCGGGAGTTCCCTATTGGGTGGTTAGATGCGCGCGGCAGTTTGTCCAGCCAGCAGGCGACGGACGGCAAGCGAGTGTATACCCTTTGCCGTTGATGCCATCTCTGCACTTCAGGATGTCCGCGCCGTCGTCCGTCTTCCTCTTCGGCTCCTGTTCACGGCAGAGTCGTGAGTTCGCCGCGTTGTCCATTCCGCTCGGGACGAAGTCCGAGGAGATGGCGGCGGTTACGCTTTCTTCCGTGAAAAGCCGTTGGCCGAACGCGTCAAGCCGGTTCAGAATGGCACCGAGCTTTTTCGCGAGCGAAGCGTCTTCGTCTTGAAGTTCGGCAATCTCGCCGGTGTGCGTGTTCAGCAACTCGCGCTGTTCGTTCACGTTCCTCGCGATTGCGTCAACGCGCTCGGTGAGCGGTTGCATCTTTGCGTCCACAGCGATTCGCGCCGCGCCGTCTGCAATCGTACTCATTCGTTCTTCGGCGTTTGCGAGCTTCTCTTCGCTCTTCTGAACCCTGCCATTCATGGCGAAAGTCCAGGCGATGAAGATTGCCGCAGCGACTGCGAAGATTCCGGCGAAGCTCGCGCAGAACAGCCAGAACCGTCGTCGTGCTTCCTTTCGTCCTTCCAGCATTTTGCTTGCAACGAGTCCGCCAAGCGCGTTCACGCGCTTCTCGGCGTCGTTGTTCAGCTTGACCGCCTCGCGGTTAAACTCTACTCGAGCCCTCGTTGCCGCGTCCCTTGCTGTCGCATCCGCGACTCCTTGAGCCGCGGCGAGCACTCGTTGTCCCGCCTGCTCAACTAGAGCGTCTACGCCGGCGTCTGTTCGTTCTGCGATAGCGGAGCCAATCATTCCGCCGAAGCGAGTTGTCTTCAACAGCGCGGCGGCGATTGCGTCAATATCACCTCTTGAGAGCGTTACTGTCGGTCGCGCTCCCAGTCCCGGCAGTCCGGGCGTACTCGTGTCGTTACTCATCTCATTCTCCTCCCGTTGTCTTTAACGGGCTGTGGATACATTGTCCCCGTCCGCCGAAACATTATCGCTCATTTGCGCTTTCGTCAACGCATGATGATGTGTTAATGGGCTTTACCCCTCCCATCCTCCCCTTACAGGGGAGGGAACTATGAACCATGTCGCTTTATTAATTCCCTCCCCTCGCAGGGGAGGTTTCCTCCCGAGGCGGATCCGCCTTTGGCGGAAGGTGGGGTGAAGTGCATTTCCGGATTATATTTTGCTGGTCAAAACAAAGATGCCCCCATCCCGCCTCTCGCGAGAAGCGGGACATGTTGGGCGTCTGTACAGTATCAGGATTCAGTTACTTCACGGCGTCCACCACTTTCCGGAACACCGCGGGTTTGAATTCAGCGAGATAGGCCAGGGACTTTCTGTCCAACGAAACACTCTTCAATTTCAGCGCGTGGATGAATCGGCTGTATGAGAGTCCCACCGGTCGGACGGCGGCATTTATTTTTATTGCCCACAAATTTCTGAAAGAGCGCTTCTTCGCTCTGCGGTCGCGATAGGCGTAACTTCCGGCTTTCAAAGCGGCCGGTCTGGCCAGGCGAATCCGATTTTTTCGTCCCCAACGCATTCCTTTCGTTTTTGAAAGGAGCGTTTTTCTGCGTTTAACATGTTGTACCGCTCTTTTTACTCTAGGCATATGGAACGAGGAATAGGGAATCAGGGAATCAAGGAATCAGGGAATGGAAATTAATGTGTCGCAAATTCGTTGATTCCTTGATTCTTTATTTATGCTTACGCGTTTTCGTACGGCATGCCGTGGCGAACCGCACGGCGGTTTGTTTCAGACAGCGCGTGGTCGCGGCGCTTACGGCGGGTTTGTTTGCCGGTGTTTCGGGCATTGAAATGGTCTTGGCCTTCATGCCGCTTCAAAATCTTGCCGTTTTTTGTGACGCGGAACCGTTTTGCGATGGATTTGTTCGTGCGGAGTTTCATATGGAAGGGAAAGAGGTGGGAAGTATGGAAGGGAGGAAGGGTTAGAAAATATTAATTCGGACGGAGATTACTTCAAACCAACCACGATTGTCAAGCGTCCAGCTATGTAACTGATTGGTTGTTCAACTTGAATCGGTTTGCCGGCGGCGACAGTAAGCTTGTCCATAAATGTCTGAAGGATTTTTTTTGCCAGTTCAACATGCGCCTTTTCGCGGCCGCGTAAAACAATCTCACCCTTTACCTTGTCTCTGCGCCCCAAAAACTCAAGCGCGCGCTTCATACGAACATTTTGGTCATGCTCGCCGATGCGAAGAGTCAGGCGAATCACCTTTGTTTCGGTTTGCTTGCTTTGCGCTTTCTGTTTTCGCGCCTCTTTCTCTTTCTGATACTTAAATTGCCCGAGGTTTACGAGTTTGGCTACAGGCGGCACGGCTTTCGGCGAAACGACGACGAGGTCGCTTTCGCGCTCTTCGGCGAGTTGAAGCGCTGTCGCTCTTGACATTACTCCGAGCATTTCGCCTGTCTCTCCAATTACACGCAATTCGTCGGCGCGAATCTTCGCGTTTGCTTCAAACGCAAGTTCCGGCTCTTTTGCCTGTTGTCCGTGATATCGTTTTCTGTGTATGCGCATTGTTGAGAGAAAAGTATTTAGTATTAAGTATTTGGTATTTGGCGAGATACTGTGAGGTGTCTTCGTGTGAATTCGTGGCCAGAACCCGACTTCAGATATTTTTCAAATGCTCGTGCGAGCAGCTCGGTTTCAAATGCACCATACCATACCAGTTGCCACGGACGAGCGCTCTTTGTTGAAGGAACCGAACCGTTATTGTGAAATTTGAGTCGGGCCTGCACGGTGAGCTCTGTCAATCCACGATAGTAAGACAAATTTTTTTGGCTCCGTATAATGTAGACGGTAAACATGTTACTAGAATCGCAAATAAGACATGGCCCGCCATTCGTAGTCGCAAGCAGGTTGTGAATGAATAAGCCCTGGGTTGGACATCCTTCGCTAGGGAGGCGAATATGGCCTGCCATCCGTAGCCCCAAGATGTAAGAGGTAACGGTTGTATCCTCCTACGCGCATGGAGCGCTACGGAGGACATCCTTCGCTAGGGAGGCGAAGGATGGTGGAGACGCCGGGAATTGAACCCGGGTCCGTAATGCAATGTCTGAAGCGTGTACGAGCGTAGCCGTTTTTATTTAGGAACCTCTCTGAAGGTCCGTTCCAGTATGAAAGCGAAAGATTTTTTCAGGATGCGAGGAAGGATTCCGGAAATGATATGGTTATATCATTGAGGAATACTGACGAAGCAGCCTGGAAAAATATTCGCTTTCAGGACGGAAGCGACTTTCGGAGAGGTTCCTAACATCATCAATTCTTTAAAGCGGTCAAAACGAATTGACGATGACTCGCAGAGCCAATCGGCAGTCCCCGCACTGCGAATGCTGAAGGGATGTCGGCCTTCTTTATAACGCCCCATCCGCCCCAGAAGGCGTCAGACGGTGGAACGCGCCGTCGCGCTTAGGCGAGGGCGAAAGCTGGAACGCGGAAAGCGTCCTTGAGCTTTGAAATGAAATTGGCAGTTATTTCTTGCACAAAGGATGTACGGGGTTTTGTGCGCCCCCGGCTCGCGCAGACAGATCACTTACTTCACGTCGAAGCCGATCGTCCCCACGGGAGGTCTCGTTAAAATGGCGGCTTTTTGGCTTGCGGGCGCCCGCGCACCAAAAATCCACTCATTTTAACGAGACCTCACATGCGACTATCAGCTGTGGTATTGACGAGTGCGTATCTCGCGGTCCAGTTCTTTTTTCTTGAGGGCGCGGCGCTTGTCGTGCGCCTGTTTGCCACGAGCGAGAGCAAGCTCGAGTTTTACCAAACCGTGAGCAGTATAGGCGGAAAGCGGCACTAATGTCAATCGCTCTGCGTCCAGTTTTTTTTGAAGCCGCGTCAATTCTCGCTTGTGCAAAAGTAACGCGCGATTTCGTATTGGGTCATACCCTTCAATATTTCCTGCGAACTTGTACGGCATAATTTGCGCGTTTTGAAGTTGCGCGCGGCCGTTTCGTATATGAACGAAAGAACCTGCGAGAGACATCTGCCCGTTTTTTACGGCTTTTGTTTCTTGTCCAGTCAAAACCAAACCGGCTTCAAATGTTTCCAGAATTTCATAATCATGTCTCGCGCGTTTGTTGGAACAAAGGGTAGGCATGGAGGGAATTGAAGAATTGAGGAAGGGGTATGACGATTATTATTGACATAATATCGCGCGCGAACACTTTTGTCATTCATTATGTTATACTTGCGTCATAAACGGAGGAAATGAAGCGACAAACTACAACGCATCAAATTCATCTGCCAGCGTCCACGGTCGCGAAGGTTGTTTTGCTTGTCGCGCTCGCTGTTTTTCTGTGGTTGATTCGCGACATCTTGATTTTATTTTTCGTCGCACTTCTTCTCGCCGCCCTGATTGACCCGGCGGCGCATTGGTTTGAGAAGAAACACATACCGCGCGGCGCGGCTGTGCTTCTTATCTATCTTTTTTTGGCGGCGGCGGCATTTTCCGTCTTCGTGCTCTTCGTTCCGTCTTTATTTTTCGAACTCGCCGCAGTTGCCGAAGAGTTCGCGCTGAACACGGCGAGGGCTAAAGATGGCGTTGCCGCGATTCAGGATTTCATAAATCGCATCGGGCTTCCGGCCGATGTTTCTTCGTTCGCATCCGTTATTCAGGAGCAAGTTTCATCGCTGTTGGCGAATTTCGTTAAAACCGTAACTTCGGTTTTGAGTAGCGCGCTGTCAGCGATTATTGTGCTGGTGCTGGCGTATTATATGGTTGTTGAGGAAAAAGAAGGCAAAAAGTTTTTGCGGCATATCACCCCGCGTCGTTACCATGCTTATATTTTGGGATTGTCCGGACGGATGCAGGAGCGGCTCGGTTATTGGTTGCGCGGTCAGCTTATCCTGATGCTTGTCGTCGGAGCAGTTTCTTATATCGGCCTCACTGCGCTTGGCGTGCCTTTCGCTCTCGCGCTTGCGGTTCTTGCCGGCCTCCTGGAATTCGTTCCATACGCCGGACCGATTCTTGCGGCCGTGCCGGCGGTTCTGGTGGCGTTTTCAGTGTCGCCGGAAAAAGCGCTTTTCGCTCTGATTTTGTGTTTCGTGATTCAGCAAATTGAAAACGCCGTTTTGGTTCCTAAAATAATGCAGAGAGAAACCGGTTTAAATCCCGTAGTGAGTTTATTCGCGCTTATGGTCGGCTACACTTTGGGAGGAATCGGCGGAGCGATTTTGGCAATTCCGTTTACGGCCGCTCTGCTCGTTTTCTTAAACGATATATGGGGTGACCAATAATATGCGAAGACCGATGACATGGCATGCGATTCTCGTTCTCGGCGCGGTTGCGGCGATTGCATTGGTTTTAACGAAGGCCACCGGCGAGCCGGCAATACCTTTATTTTCAGAAACCGCTTCTTTTCGGTTGAATGAGAAAACGATTGTGTCGCCGGCAATAACCGATGAAGCGTATAAAAAGAATGTTGATACCGCGCTCGCGGATTTGTGGAGCGCTTTGAATTCCGGCGCAGGCACGGATGAACTTTTCGCTCGTGTTCAAAAGTCAATTTTGGAATTGAAGGTTCCCGCCGCCGACAAAGAGTGGCATTTGAAATTGGTTTTGGCTTTGGGAGCGCTGGCAAAAGCCGCAAAAGGCGAAGGGTCTTTTGCTGACGCGGCGACCTCACTGCAGGCGCTTTTCGTTTCTGCGTATTGACGGATGATTCCGATATTGCAACTATGTTGGGTCTGACCTCGTATATATGTTTTTCTTCAGGCGAATACTTCCATATATAATCGGCGCGACCGTTCCGGTTGAGATTTGGGTTATTTTGACGCGTCCGCGGCTCACTCCATGGGTTGTTATAGCCGAAGCGGTTGTTATGTTCATCGGCGTTGGCATAATCGCCGGCTGGGGCAAGCGGCTTAACGAATGGCGGCATATCGCTTTCACGGTTTCGTTTTTTGCGGCCGGCGGCAGTTTTTTTATAACCTTTATTGAGACACCGCTTCTGTCTTACGCCCTGTCTCTGTATATTGCGGTGTTTTCGGCGTTGTTTCTGGAACATCTCTTTCGTTTTATTGAGCGGCCGTCGCTTTATCGCCCATACGCTTTGGAATACACCGGACTCGTTATGCAAATCTCGGCGTTCTATTTTGTATCGGCGAGTTTATTCGGATTGCGAACTTTCGTTCGCGATGCCATTCCGCTTTGGGCGCTTGGAATTATTGAAGGTGTCTCGGCCGCATTTTTGGCATATTCCGCGCTTTGGATGGGGAAGGTTAGAGACAGCGAGGCGCTGCGGCTTTCTCTGATCGGCGGTTGGGCACTGGCCGCTCTTTTTGTGGCGCATGCCTGGCTTCCGGCGGCGTATACGGTTCTCGGCGCCTTGCTCGCGGTGTGGATGTATTTACTGCTTGGGCTTTGGCGCTCGGTTCTTCTTCAAAAACTTTCAAAGCCGGTCCTTGTCCGTTATTTGGCTTTTGGCGCGGCGGCAATGTTCATTCTTCTTATAACCGCGAGATGGATATGACACGCAAAACTTTTTTTATCATCGTCGGTATCGTTTTATGGGTGCTGTCGGTTGTTCTCGCGGGCTTCATTGCGGCGCAAGTTATTCAAAACAAAATTCCGGATGTCGGAGGTTTGATTGAAGATGTCAGAAGAGTGAAGACAAAGGGCATTGACGCTGACACTGACGCGATTTCTTTTTTAAGAGAACGCGCCGAAGGACTCGTTCTGCCGATTATGTCGGATAGCGTGAACGACCAGGCGAAGTCAAAGCAAGTCGGCATGGCGGTTGCGCTTACCTCCGACGGTTGGACTCTCGTCGCGAAAGATGTCTTTTTGCGTTTCGGTTCGCGCATTCATTTGATACCTCGTCCCGTAACATCATCTCCGCTCTTAAAAACGGTTTCGGATGCGGAAACGGAATTTGTTTTCGCGAAATTTGACGCCGACGAATTGAAAGTCGTTTCGTTCGGCAATGCCGATTTGGAGATTGGCGAACGAATTTTCGTTCAAACCGCGGATGGAATGTTCGCCAGGCGAATTGCGGTCGCGGATTTTCGTAAGAACGAAAAGCCGTTTGAAAGTTCTGACGATTTTGAACGGCTTTGGAAGCTTGATTTGCCGATTGAAGACGGGCTTGGAGCGGCGGTGCTTTCCGCCGACGGTTCATTGATTGGGGTGATGGCCGATGAAGATGTCGCGCGGCCGATAGAGCAATTTACTTCCGCTCTCGGGGGCGTATTCAAAGAAGGGAGCGCGCGGCGGCCGGAACTCGGAATCAGGGCGACCAATACGATTCGCGTTGAAACGGCGAATGAAGGCGTGTCCGACGGCCTTATTGTGCGCGGCGTGTCGGCAGGTTTGCCGGCGGCGAAAGCGGGGATAAATGTCGGCGATGTGATTTTGCGAATTGGAAATGAGCCCGCGCTCATAAGGTCGCTTGCGGAATTTGTTGCGAGAGCAAAAGCTGGAGACGAACTTATTTTTACGGTTCGTCGTTTCAACATATCAACACAAACATACACTGAAGAAACAATTTCTGTTACACTGTGAGATGTATTTTGTGTAAGGGTGGTAGTTGTCGTCATCTGTAAGCACTCCCAAAATACCAACCGTTGTCCGCCTCTGGCGGAATACCAAATACTTCATACTTCACAATACTTCCCAATGACCTCTCAAAGAGCAATGGCGTTATTGGTCCGACATGTCGGCATGGTTGGTGTTTTTGCCGTGTGCGGACTTTTACTTGGCGTTGCTTTGAGTTTTATCAGACCCCTTGAATACAGCTCGTCCATCCGTCTGCTGATTACGCAGGAATCCATATCGTCCGACGCATATTCGGCGAGTCGTAGCGCGGAACGGGTTGCGGATGATTTGGCGCAAATTGTTTACACCACCACTTTTTTTGACCAGGTGCTTCAATCCCGTTTCGGGGTGAACGAAGCGCAATTTCCGTCCGCGGACGCGAAGCCGGCGAAGCGAAGAAAGATTTGGAATAAAATGATAGGCACAAGCGTTGCGCGCGGCACCGGGCTTTTGTCCGTGAGTGTTTACAACCATAGTCCGGAACAGGCAAAACTGATTTCTGAAGCGATTGCGTTTGTGCTGACTCAACAGGGTTGGCGCTACACTTCCGGCGGAAACATTTCAGTTCGCTTGGTTGACAACCCGCTGGTGTCGCGTTATCCGGTTCGCCCGAACATTCCGGCGAATGCTTTTGTCGGTTTAGTGATTGGCGCTTTGGCGGGCGGCGCGTTCGTACTCCTTCGCTCACACATTGAAGCGGAACGCCACCGCTTTTTGCACGCATAATAATTATTTGTTAAACGCTTTACCCCACCTAGCCTCCCCTTACAGGGGAGGAAATTAAATTTCTTAAGTTACCTGGTTTCCCTCCCCTCGCAGGGGAGGTGAGGTAGGGTACGATAATTTCTAATCCTACTCTTCTTGACTCCCCAAATCCCGCCTGATAAGATTTTGCCGACTCCTGTGTTGGCAGTAGTTTACGACGCCTCCTCCTCGTCGCAAGCTCTGCCTACATAGGAGTTTTTTGTTGGAAGGATGGAATAAACTGAATATACGCAAGTTATTCTCTCCATTGTTGACATTTTTCACAAAATTTGATAAGTTCGCGGGTCGGAAAGGTCTGAAATTGTGCCCTTGCATGGCGCGATAGCCGGAACACACCCTCCTTGTGTTCATTGGCAATCGTGCCTTGGAAGGGCATAGCCGAAAGGCCTCTGCTCTGTACAATCTCGTTGCGCCGGTATTGTGCCGGCGCGCGAAACAATGGCCGTTCTATCCGGCCGGGAATTCAAAAGGACGCTGAAAAAAGCGTCGCCCCGCCTCCGGCGGGGAACTGGAGGACGCAGAAATGCGCCACCACATCCTGGCCATCGCGGCCACCCTCGCCATGGGGCTCATCATGGCAACGAACGCGTCGGCACAACAGCCGGTGCAGACCGAGATTTCGGCGTGGCTTGTGAATGGCACGCCAGAGAACTGCATTCTGGAGCGTTTTACCGCGCTCCAGAGCATCGGACACGACAAGGTTGGCACTACGCCGACCGGACAGGTCCGGTACGACGAGTGCCCGGAGCTGTCCGCCAGGGATAGCTGGGTACTCTGGACAAATCAGCGGGCTGCTCACTGGCTGGTAACTCTTCCCCGCCTCTGGGTGATTCAGGCGGATGGGGGCTTCACCCAGGTGGACAATCGCCTGGTGTGGGAGAGCGAGCAGGGGAGGGGTATCTGTGATCCGGGCAACACATTTGTGGGAGACCACGATGAGTTGTTCGCCCGAAACACCCCGCCGGTGATTTGCATCGCCGAGAATTCGGCGGTGTTGAATCCGCCGAAGAGTGAGGCGGGAGCGGACGGGAGGCGGGGTTCGCGTGGTCCCGCCGGAGCAAACGGTGTTGCGGGCTCCGCCGGACCGCAGGGTCCGGTGGGCAAGGACGGGAAGGACGGCGCCGCCGGGCCGCAGGGTCAGGCGGGAGAGAAGGGCGACAAGGGGGACAAGGGCGACGACTTTGACGGTGCAAGCCGTCTGGTCGCCCTGGAGGCAAGGCCCTTCGTTTTCGTCGGGGGTGTGGTTGGTGGGAACCTCGGTTCCTACTCCGGGACCTACAAGTCCCGGAGCCACCACCTCACCTTCGTGGAGAAGCCGGTAACGGTGAGCGTTGAGCTCGCCGCCGGTCTCCTCACGAAAGGCGACCGTGTCCGCCTGATGTTCAACCTCCAAGCGGGGTTGAACTTCGGGCGAGACAGCGATGAGGAGGCCTCAGTCGGAGGGCAGTTCTCCGTCAACGGAGCTGTCCTCTTCCACCCCCCGTTTTTGGGGAAGGCGCCGTGGCTCTCCTTCGGACCCCGTGTGGGGTTCGGAGGGGATGTCTACGACTACTTCTCCCCGCGCGTCGCGACTTGGGGCAAGTACCCAGGTCTCGGCGGTACAGGGGAGCTGGTGGTCGTGGTTGACTACGACCACTTTCTCCTTGCGGGGACGGTGGGCGTGAAGGCCTCCGGTCGCCGTCCCTTCGGCGGGCTGGCGATCGCGCCCTACGCCGACCCGGTGGTCGGCGTACTCGTCGCCGCGAAGTGGTAGGTTTTCCCCACCTCTCCACCCCACGCACTGTGGGACTTCGGAGAGGTGAGGTTCAGCAATGAGCGCGGTCTGGGTTTCTCCCGGGCCGCGCTCTTCCTTTTTTTAATTCACTTCACTATTTTCCTCCCCTATATAGGGGAGGTTAGGTGGGGTATGACGATTCCTACCGTTATATCCATAGTTTTAGTCATTTTTGCTTGTCATTGCGAGCGAAGCGCGGCAATCTCTTAATTGTCTCTGAGATTGCTTCACTGCGTTCGCAATGACGAGCAAAGGCGATATTAAGCCATTCGCCGCTTGACACTTTTTCATTTTTCTGATAAGTTCGTAAGTCCTTTACAAGGTGCAAAACCTCGGCGAAGTGCCCGGAAATATGCTTTTTTCTATGTTTCCCTCCCCTAAACAGGGGAGGATAGGAGGGGTATGACAATAAGTAGAAGAAAACAGATTTCCGAGGCATTTCCGCCAAGGTCCCGCTCCGGCAGGGTATTGCCGGTGGAGACGAAAAATGGGCGATCCCCGCCCCCTTCTCACCTCCGCCCTCCGGGGTGGCCTCGCTGTGTGGTTCACGGCAGTTTGTTTTCTCCTGGTCGCATCGTGCGACCAGGGCCCTCCCGACGATGTCGTCGTCGGCGAGAACTGCGCGGATGCCGCCGACAACGACGGCGACGGCTGGTTCGACTGCGACGACCCGGACTGCGCCGGGTTCGGCGGGTGCAACCCCGCCGACGACGACACGACCGACGATGACACCGCGGATGACGACACGACCCCCGCGGACGATGACGACGACACCACCGCCCCCCCGGTGGACGACGAGAACGAGCAGCAGTTCGGCTGCTCGGACGAGGCGGACAACGACGGAGACGGCGACTACGACTGCGCCGACTCCGACTGCGAGTGGTCCCCGGCCTGCGACGGCCGGGTGGACCACGACGGGGACGGCTACTGCCGTCTCGTCTGCTGGGACGGTTCGTCCCCCGGCTACGCCGGGGACTGCGACGAGACGAACCCGTCGGTTCACCCCGGCGCCCCCGACATCTGGGGCGACGGAGTGGACAACGACTGCGACGGAGTCCTCCCCGGCGAAGGGGATGACGACGACGCAACGGCGGACGACGATGACACGACCCCCGCGGACGACGATGACGACACCACCGCCCCCGCGGTGGACAGCGACGGAGACGGTTCGCCGGACTCCGCCGACTGCAACGACGGCAACAGCGCCGTCTACCCGGGGGCAACCGAGACCTGCAACAGCGTGGACGACGACTGCGACGGGACCGTGGATGAGGGGTGCAGCCCCCCCACCGGGAACACCGTCCAGGTGACGAGAGATTCCTCGTCATCTGGCAGTTGGGACCTCCGGGTCTTCAACTGGACGCAGTGGTCCGGGTCCTGGTGGGGGTTGTCATCCCCCGAGTACTGCGCAAGCGGTACCGGGGGGACGACCCTTTCCTGCGGGTCGGTCCCCCTGTCGTCGGGGGACAGGTTCAGCGTCAACGGCACGGTCGCGGGGGGATTCCTCGTGACCGGGACCGCCGACAGGGTGAGTTCGCTCACCGTCGGCGGGGTGAGCTACCCGCTCACCCGTTCCCGCTCCACGAGCTCGGCAACGAGTTCGTGGCCCGATGTCTCCCCCGGCACATGCCGGTGGGGAGCCGTCGGGAACAACGACTTCTGGTGCAAGCGCCAGTAGTCGTCTCCCCCCACGATTCCGCCACTCGGGTTCGTCGCCCGGGTGGCACAACGACAAGAACAACCGGTCGCGAGCGGGGGAGTCCTTCGGGACTTCTCCGCTCCGCGGCCACAGGCCCACACTTTCTTCGAGACCCCCACGCATCGTCTATGCGTGGGGGTCTCGTTCGTTTTCAGACAACGCATCTCACACTTTTCACTCTACTTTCATATTTCACAAAAACCACTTGAATATTCTTCAAATTAGATAACGCATTTCACACTCTACAAAAACCACTTGAATATTCTTCAAAGTTGATTACTTTAAAGTTGACCACTTTTTCCGTACCTACGGAAAAAGTGGTCAGTTATATTATTGGCATTGCTCTTCGCGTCTCATCGCTGCGTCTTATCACTCATGCAAAAAACTTTTCTCTACCTTACTCTTCACTTATCCCCACCATACTCTTGACAGACCACTTTTTTCGTAGGTGAGAAAAAAGTGTTACAATGCTTATTACAATTTTCGTCCCGTCCCCACCGGACAAAATCGTTCTTATTCGCGATTTTGTTTTTGTTATGTCAACAACAAAGATACGGCTCACGAGGAGGGAACTGACGCGCGCACATATGTTTGCTTGGAGGAATATAAGAAAACCAAAAACAAAGGTTGGTCAGGTGTTATTAGAGATTGTTGAGATGGTAGAAGAACGAAGAGACGGTTTGCCGTTTTATAGCCCACGGAAATCCTTACTGCGTCCGTATACGGAGGATGGTCAATATTGGGATTTATATTTTGAGCATATTCGTACGATTAGTTATTTGAAGAGAAAACGCCTGATTAGAATAGAGAAAAATGGAAATCAACTGCGGATCGCGCTTACAGACGAAGGAAGATTAAGAGCTCTGCGGGAGCGGATTCGTGCTACGAAAACACTATTACCCAATGGCATGATATGCGTGGTGGTTTTTGACATACCAACCGTGAACAATCATCTCAGAGACAAAATAAGACACCTATTAAAGGGAAGCGGATTTTTGCGATTACAACAAAGTGTATGGTATACAAAAACCGATGTTGGCATTCTGTTCAATAAATGGATAATAAAAAATAAACTCGGAGCATTAATTTCGGTTTTTTCAGCAAAACCGTTTTGACCACTTTTTCCGTACCTACGAAAAAAGTGGTCAGTTATATTTTTGTCATTGTGTCTTTGTTCTGTAAAATTACTTAAATATCTTGTGGCTCGCAATGCACTAATTACAAATTGTTTACGCGCATAAATGGTGTAATAACTCTAGGCCCAATCGTTTGAGAAAATTTTATTATTAGTTATATGGTATTGCAAAATAACAGAAAAAAGGTATTGTCATTGTGAAAGGCGAATTGAAGACGAAGGGGACTGTCTTCAGCGCGGCTTTCGCGTCTGTAAAGTTCATTACAACTCAAACAAGATTGGTCGCGTAAGCGCTAGGCGAGACGTGGTGTCCGCCGAAACTTAAGGCGACCTAACACTGTGTAACTTTTTCGTAGGTACGAAAAAGTTACTGAACTCAACACATAACAGAATACGGGGCAGAGCCCCTCGGAGGACGCGATGAACAAGTTCTGGTTGGCCTTTGTTGGCCTGATGGTTTTCTTCTGTGGTTGTGCGGAGATTCCGTACGGCTTCTCCGGGTGGTGGAACCGTATTGTTGGTGATGACGACACTAATGTCGTTGACGACGATACTACGGCGGATGACGACAGTGGCGATGATGACGCAATCACTCCGGACGATGACTCCGGAGATGATGACAGCGTAACACCGAATGACGATGACTCGTCTGACGACGACACGGTGATTCCAGACGATGATGACAGTGGTGACGACGACACGACGCCCGTTGATGACGACGACACTACGGTCGCGGACGATGATTCCGGAGATGATGATGCCACGACTCCTTCGGGGGACGATGACATCACGGTGGCGGACGACGACAGTGGCGACGACGATTCGGGAGATGATGACTCGGCGACTCCGGGCGACGACGACAGCGCCATTCCTGGGGACGACGACTCTTCGCTTCCGGGCGATGACGACGCAACGACTCCGCCAGGGGACGACGACACAACCCCAATCGGAGACGACGACACCGTAACGCCGACTGACCCGTTGGATGTGGACGACGACGGAGATGGGTTCTCCGAAAACGCCGGCGACTGTGACGACGGAAACGCGAGTCGCTTTCCGGCGGCTCCCGAGTTCTGCGACGGAGTGGATTCCGCATGCGATGGACTCGGAAACGAGTCGGATGTGGACGGAGACGGTTCGCTCGCTTGCGTTGACTGCAATGACGCGAACGCTACGGCCTACCCGGGCGCAACCGAACTCTGCAACGCCCTTGACGACGACTGCTCCGGTTCGCCTTTGGTGACCGAAGTTGATGCGGACACGGATGGAGTTCTCGCCTGTTCGGAGTGTGATGATGCCGACCCTTGGAACTTCCCGGGGAACGCAGAGTCATGCGATGGACAGGACAATGACTGTTCAGGCGCTTCGGGCATTGATGAAGTGGATGCGGACACGGACGGCTGGATGGTCTGCGAAGGCGACTGCGCAGACGCGGACTTGTCCATTTACCCAGGAGCCACCGAACTCTGCAACGCCGTGGACGACGACTGCTCCGGTTCGCCTTTGGTGACCGAAGTTGATGCGGACTCAGACAACTGGATGGTCTGCGAGGGCGACTGCGCCGACACGGATTCGGCAGTTCACCCGGGTGCCGTTGAGGTGTGCAACGCCCTTGACGACGACTGTTCGGGAAGCCCTGCCGCGAATGAAGTGGATGCGGACACGGACGGCTGGATGGTCTGCGAAGGCGACTGCGCAGACGCGGACTTGTCCATTTACCCAGGAGCCACCGAACTCTGCAACGCCGTGGACGACGACTGCTCCGGTTCGCCTTTGGTGACCGAAGTTGATGCGGACTCAGACAACTGGATGGTCTGCGAGGGCGACTGCGCCGACACGGATTCGGCAGTTCACCCGGGTGCCGTTGAGGTGTGCAACGCCCTTGACGACGACTGTTCGGGAAGCCCTGCCGCGAACGAAGCGGACGCGGATGCGGACGGCTGGATGCTGTGCGAAGGCGACTGCGACGACACGAACGAAGACCGCTATCCGGGCGCCGTTGAGGTGTGTGGAGACGGCGCAGTGAACAACTGCACCAATGTCGCAAACATTCCGTCCGGCGGTTCGTCCTGCAATACGGACGACGACGGAGACGGGTTCTGCGACGGCGGCGGGCAGGAAGCCGACCCGTACACCTGCGACTCGTATGGGGACTGCGACGACAATGACCCGGCGAACTTTCCGGGAAGCGGGTCGTACTGTCTTCAGGGTTGCTCGGATATGGGTGCGGCGTTCAGGAGCACTACGGCGGTGTCGTTGTGGGTGGACGACTTCACGCAGGTTGGAAGGTGGCTCGGTACCCCAACGGTGGATACGAGCATCACGGTGGATACCGTGGCGCACACCATGACCTTCGTGGACAACTCGCCCGCGACCTTCGGGTCCAATGCGCTCACCACGAACTGGGCGCAATGGTCTACCACTGCCGGGCAATGCCTCCTCTTCAGCTTCACGATGAGCTGGACCGGGAACCCGAATGTCGCGATGTTCCTGACCTTCGTGCCAACGCCAACGAGCACGGTCTCGTCTGCGGCGTTCATCGCGACCTTCTTGGACACTTCATACCCGTCCTTGAGGCGAGCGGTGCAGACGCAGATGGACTATGAGTTATATTTGGAGGCACGAAACACGGGTGTAAGGGACTGGCTGTTCGTGACAAGCGAATGGCAACAGCCGATGAGTATCACGCTCTACGACCAGTTTCTGGTTGAACGCCTGGACCCGTAACTCTTCCGGTGGCCGTGGTGAGGTTCTACTCCTCCCACGCCCGCCGGTTTTTTTGTAGGCAGGGTGTGGATAAAGGGGTCTGACCCTTTTATCCACATCCACAGCCAATCGTAAACATTTGACAAAACTCAATTTTTTTGAGAAGGTTGGGCGTTATCGGAGAGATTGAATTCGTGGCTTGTTTTCGCCAAAAGGAGGCCGAAAAGAGGCTATGAACCGTACAAGGTTGCCATAGAAAGCCCCACAAGGGGGAGGCCTCACTTTCTGTGGCGTTCTTCAACCGTTGAGCACTGCCGGCCAGCAGGTTCAACTTTTTGAAAGGAGGTGTGCGATGAACCGCCACTTCTTCACGGCCATCCTGCTCGCCGGCATGGTGTCGGCGGGCTGTCCCCCCACCCAGGACAGCTGGGAGGGAAAAAACCCGGGCGAGTGCGACGACTCCCGGGACAACGACGCAGACGGGATGACCGACTGCGTGGACCAGAACTGCACCCGCGCGCCAGTGTGCGCGGACGCGGTCATCCCCGGGGACGACGACACCACGGCGGACGATGACACTGCCGGCGATGACGACACGACCCCCTCGCCCGAAACCGTTGACAACGACGGCGACGGGCTCTCCGAAGTGCAGGGCGACTGCGACGACGCCGACCACTCCGTGCACCCCGGTGCCGCGGAGGTCTGCGACGGTGTGGACGACAACTGCGACGGCGTCCTCTCCTCGGTGGAAACGGACGACGACGGAGACGGAGCGAACGAGTGCGAGGACGGCGACTGCGATGACACGGACGCGGAGAACTTCCCCGCGAACGCCGAGCAGTGCGACGGGCAGGACAACGATTGCGACGGGACCGTGCCGTCCAACGAGGCGGACACGGACGGCGATGGCGCGATGGTCTGCGCAGGCGACTGCAACGACCAGGACGCGACCATCCATCCTGGTGTGGTGGAGTCGTGCGACGGAGTTGACGAGAACTGCGACGGCGTCGGAGACGCCGGGGATGCGGACGGTGACGGATTCACCGTGTGCGACCCTATCTCTCTGGATTGCAACGACACGGATTCGTCCGTGTACCCGGGAGCGGCGGAGTTCTGCAACGGCGTGGACGATGACTGCGACGGACTCGGCGACGGCGCCGAGACCATCCCCAACTGCACGGACGCGGACGGGGACGGGTACTTCGCGGATGCGTTGCTTGGGGGGAACCCCGACTGCAACGACGCGGACGCGGCCATCAACCCGGGCGCCTCCGAAATCCCGTACAACGGGGTGGACGAGGACTGTTCGGGAACTGACATGTCGGACACGGACGGCGACGGGCAGGATGCCCTCGTTGTCGGCGGTACCGACTGCAACGACAACAACATCGCGATCTACCTCGGCGCCCTCGAGCTCTGCAACGGGGTGAACGATGATTGCTACGGCGGTGTGCCGGCCAGCGAGGGCGACCTTGACCTGGACGGACTTCGCAACTGCGATGGTGACAATTGCCCCGCGGTTGCGAACGCCACGCAGGTTGACCTGGACCTGGATGGTCTTGGCGACGCCTGCGACAGCGATGCGGACGGGGACTTCGTGTCCTCTCCGCTGGACTGCGACGACCAGGACCCGGCAATCAGGCCGGGTGCGGTAGAGTCCTGCGACCTCGTGGATTCGGACTGCGACGGCGACTTC
This sequence comes from uncultured Gammaproteobacteria bacterium, assembly GCA_964365275.1. Taxonomy (GTDB): domain Bacteria; phylum Patescibacteriota; class Patescibacteriia; order UBA9934; family UBA11717; genus CAYIOW01. Next base: position 14,193 of record CAYIOW010000003.1, on the reverse strand, counting down.
GTTGACGGCTTTGCCAATAACGATCTTGACGCCCAACCCGACTGCACGGACACGGACGACGATGGGGACGGCGCGGCGGATTCGTCCGACTGCGCGTCGCTCAACTCGTCCGTCTACCCCGGAGCCACGGAAGTGTGCGATGAGGTGGACCAGGACTGCGATGGGCTCGTCGCGGACGACGAGCAGGACAGCGACTCGGACGGCTGGATGCCGTGCGAGGGCGACTGCAACGACAACAACTCCGCCCTCCGCCCGGTAGATGCGGATGGGGACGGTATCACGCTCTGCGGCGGCGACTGCAACGATGTCAATGCCGCCATCTACCCGGCCGCCACCGAGATTTGCAACGGTGGCCTGGACGACAACTGCGACGGCACGGGAGAGAACCCCGTGTCGTGTCTGCCGTATTTCGACCAGGACGGAGACGGGCAAACGCCCGCCGCCGGCGACTGCAACGACGCAGATGCCGCCATCTACCTCGGCGCGCCGGAGACATGCAACGGCATGGACGACAACTGCGACCTGGCTGTGCCGGGCTCGGAGTTGGACATGGACGGCGATCGGCTGTCCGCATGCGAGGGCGACTGCGACGACGCGGACTCGGCCCGCTTCCCGGCGGCTCCCGAGGTGTGCGATGGTGCGGACAACGACTGCGACGGGGCGGTGCCCGTGGCAGAACTGGACCAGGACGGCGATGGCTGGGTGCCATGCGCGTCCTGGGTGGGCCGAGACCCCACCGTGAACGGCGGAAACGACTGCGCGGACAACAACGCGCTGATGAATCCGGCGGACGCGGACGGGGACGGCTACACGGCATGCGGAGGGGACTGTGGCGGCAGCGCCACGAGTTCCCCGGACACCAACCCGGCCATCCATCCGGGTGCGAGTGAGATGTGCAACGGCCTGGACGACGACTGCGACGGCACCACGAGCGACGAGTTCGTGGTCTGCCTGAACGGTCTGGACCAGGACGGGGACGGCTGGTCGCCCATGACGGGCGACTGCAACGACCTTCAGCCGGAGGTCTTCCTCGGAGCGCCCGAAGGGTGCAACGGAGTGGACAACGACTGCGACGGGTCGGTTCCCGCCGTTGAACTGGACCAGGACGGCGACGGCTTCGTGCCGTGCTCGCCCTGGACCGGGTCGCTTCCCACCGTGGGAGGCGATTGTTCGGACGCTTTCGCAGGCGTCCACCCCGGAGCGACGGACATCCCATACAACGGGGTGGACGAGGACTGCTCGGGTGCGGACCTGACCGATGTGGACTGGGACGGATACGCGGGAGGTGCCTCTGGCGCTGACTGTGCGGACGCCGACCCGGCCATCCACCCAAACGCCTCCGAGGCGTGCAATGGGGTGGACCAGGACTGCGACGGGCTCGCGCCGGATGGCGAGACCGATGGCGACTCGGACGGCTGGATGCCGTGCGAGGGCGACTGCGCGGACAACAACGCGCTGATGAATCCGGCGGATGCCGACATGGACGGTACTTCGTCCTGCGCCGGCGACTGCAACGATGCGAACCCGGCCGTACGGCCGGGAACGCCCGAGGTCTGCGATGGGCAGGACACCGACTGCAACCCGGCGACGGGTGAGACGGTCCAGTGTCTCTCTATCTCGGATGTTGACGGAGACGGGTTCACGCCCGCCTCCGGCGACTGCGCGGATGGCAACGCCACGCGCTACCCGGGCGCGCCCGAAGGGTGCAACGGCGTGGACAACGACTGCGACGGAGTCGTTCCTGCTTCCGAGTTGGACTCCGACTCGGATGGCATGTCCCCGTGCCAGGGGGACTGCGCCGACTTGGACGCAACCCGGTACACGGGAGCGTCCGAGGTGTGCGATGGAGTGGACAGCGACTGCGACGGGTCGCTGGTGGACGGCTTCACGGACACGGATGCGGACGGGCAGCCCAACTGCACGGACGCGGACGACGACGGGGACTTGTTCCCCGATGTCGTTGACTGCGGGGCAACGAACCCCGCCGTCTACCCGAACGCCCCCGAGGCGTGCGGGAACTCCGTGGACGACGACTGTGACACGGCGGTGGACGAGGGTTGCGCCTCTCCGCCCCCGACCGTCACGGTCGCGCCGCCCACCTTCGTGTGGAGCACGACGGCGGTTCATCCGTCGCTCGAGCTTTACATCTCGGTCCCGGGTTATGTGAATACCTTCCCGCCGAACGCGGTAATCGCGACCTCGGCGACGAGCGTGTCCACAAACCTGGGAACGACGACTCCTGGGAGCTATACCGCGCAGTGGAATGTCAGGTTCGGCCCCGGGCCGACGGACTACTACTGTGTGGCCGATGGCTCCGGAGGATATGCGGTGAACTCCGCGGTGTCCTCCGCCGTCGTTACGATTGGGACCACGGTCTTCCCGGTCGTCTCCGCCGATGCCGTTCCGAACGGCGTTGGCGAATGCAACATCCAGACCGCCTTCACGTTGTCTCCCTGATGGCGTGAACCTCTGCTCCTCGGACGCGGGTCATATCCCCGCGCCGAGGAGCGATTTTTTTTAGAGACATCTAAAATGCATCCATTTTTAGATGTCTCTGATATAATTGTTTAATGTTCCTCCCAAAACCACCATCGCTTTCGTCAGAGCATTTATCGCTCGCTATCGTAATCGCGGTCGGGCTGTTTGCGATTATCGGCGCGGTGTTTGTTTCGCCGTGGCTTCTCATCGCAATTCTTCTTGGCGCGGCTGCGATTTGGGCAACATATAAAGAACCAATGTGGACGGTTTCTTTTCTCGCGCTTTGGTGGCCGCTTGAACCGTTTATTTTGAAATTCATTCCGGACGACATTTATGTTTTTGCTCGCTACGGTTCCGATATGTTGGTATATCTGCTCGTTGTCGTTGTTCTCTTTGGCGTTTGGACGAAGAAATATCATCGCCGAAGTACGCCCGCCGATCTACCTTTTCTTCTCTTTGTCGGCATCCTTATCGTTTCAACCATCTTGAACGCGCTTCCAATCGGGACTGCTTTTTTGGGCGCTCGGCAAATTCTTCGTTTCGTTATTTTATTTTTCGTAATTGTTCTTCGTTATCCGCGCCGTTATTGGATAAGAAGGGTGTTGGCGGTTATGCTTGTTATGGCGGCGCTTCAAGCGGTTTTGGGAATTGGTCAAACGCTCGCGGGCGGTTCTTTTGATTCGCTTCTTCTTCCAAGCGAACGGAAAACTTTTGGCGACATTCAGCTCACGGAAGGAACAGTGCAGTTTTGGGACCCGGGTCAGCGAGTTTTTGGAACAATGGGGCGTTACGACCGTCTAGGAACTTTTCTGGCGCTCGCGCTTCTTATTGCGGTTGCGTATGCGTATGAAGACAAGGAAAGAAAATACGCGGCGTGGATTGGAGCGTTTTCACTACTCGCGCTTCCGACAATTATTCTCACCTATAGCCGTTCGGCGTGGTTCGGGCTTGCGTTTGGCGTTTTGGCGATTGCGTTTTTCAAAAAAGACAAACGGGTATTTATGTCAGCCGGAATACTGGCGGCGGTTTTTATCGGCTATCTTTTGGTTTCCGATATTACAAAAACCGTTACCGATACTCCGGACCAAACGGTCGTTGAACGGCTTTCGGAAGCGTTTTCATATTATCGTTTTCGCGGAGAATATGTCGGACTCGGGCGCGTGTTTTGGATTATACAGACACCTTTGAAAATTGTTCCGCATTCGTTTACTTCGTTTTTATTCGGCTGGGGGCCGGGGCAATTCGGCGGCGGCGCGGCGGCGGCTCTTCACAACACCAGAGCGTATGACCTGACTGGTTTGCCTTTTGGCGTGTATGGCACGGAAGGGTACATAGACAATAATTGGTTTAGCGTTTGGGGAGAGGCGGGCACATTGGGTTTCATATTTTTCATTTGGTTATACCTTGCGCTTTTTGGAGTTGCGTGGCGCGTAGCGAAACATTCAAAAATCGCATTCACTCGCGCTGTCGCTCTGGCTGCTATTGGGGTATTTGTCGCTTTTGCCGTAAACGCGCTACTCGCAACCTTCTTGGAAATTCGCACATTGGCTCCGTATGTTTGGATTCTAGCGGGCGCTACGGTGGTGTTGGGGAGCAGAGAGAGGATATTGGAGACGAGAGTAAAATGGTAGGGAGGAAGGGAGGAAGTATGAAAGGGAGGATGGGGGAAGTATGGAAGGGAGGAGAGGGGGGGAAAAAAACTCTACTATGAAAAAGACGATTGAAAGTTTTAAAGATCTAGTTGTGTGGCAAAAAAGCCACGAACTTGCCATTCTTATCTATCGTTCTACCGCAGAATTTCCGCCGAGTGAAAAGTTCGGATTAGCGAGTCAGCTCCGTCGCGCAACAGTTTCTATTGGCTCGAACATAGCTGAAGGGTTTAGTCGCTTGTCAAAAAAAGAGAAGGCGCAGTTTTACAGGATTGCGCTTGGTTCACTCATGGAAGTGGAAAGTCAACTCTGCATTGCAGGTGACATCGGTTATATTAAAGAAAAAGACGCAGAGATATATAATGAGGCGGTCAGACAAATACATGCGATGCTGAAAGGTTTACTTCGCCACACTCGAGTTTAACCCTCTTTCCCTTCCATACTTCTCCCTTCTCCCATTCCTATGAAAATCCTAATCGTCAACAAATACTGGTATCCCCGTGGCGGGGCGGATATTTATGCGTTGTGGCTTGCGGATGCGCTTCATCGCGCCGGACACGAGGTTAGGGTTTTCACGGTTGACGATAAACGAAACATCTCGTCAAAGTTTCCGATGACAACCGTTTCGGCGGTTGAAACCGAGCGTCTTTCAATGATTCACGCTCCGAGAACGATGATGAGAATGTTGTGGTCGTTTGAAGCGGTGCGGAAGATGAAAGAGCTTGTGAAGGAATGGCGGCCGGACATTGTTCATCTTCACAACATATACACGCAGATGTCGCCGTCAATTCTTCCTGTATTGCGCGAACGAAAAATCCAGACCGTGATGACGGTTCACGATTGGAATTTGCTTTCGGCTAATTACGCGCTGTTTGACCGAGAGGGAATAGACAGAAACGGCTCGTGGTGGAGCGTGATAAAAAGGCGAGGAGTGAAAGATTCGTTTCTTGCGAGCGTAATCGCCGCGAAAGTTCATTCGTTTCATTCGTTTCTTCGCGTTCATGAGAGAACGATAAACCGTCTCATTTTTACTTCCGAATTCGCGAAAAAACTTTTTCGGGCTAAAGGGTGGCGTGGAGATGCCGGAGTTGTTATTCCGTATGTGATTGATTTGGCGGGAGTTGATATAACCGAAAAAAGAGATCTCGGATATTTCCTGTTTGTAGGACGATTGCATGAAACGAAGGGTGCGCATATTCTGATTGAGGCGGCAAGGAAGACGGGCGTGATGGTAAAAATTGTTGGAGACGGTCCGGCTCGCGAACGATTAAAAAAACAAGCGGGAGCGATGACGAATATTGAATTTCTTGGTGCACGACCTCGTGTGGAAACATTGGAGTTGATGCGAGACGCTCGCGCTGTTGTTGTGCCGTCCGTTTGGTGGGAGCCATTCGGACTTGTCGCTTTGGAACCGCAGGGACTTGGCACAGCGGTTATAGCGTCCGACACCGGCGGGCTTTCTGAAGTTGTCGTTCACGAACAAACCGGCCTGAAAGTTCCGCCAAACGACATAGACGCTCTTGCGAACGCGATGCGATATCTCGCTGACAATCGGGAAGTCGCCACTCGTCTTGGCCGGCTCGGAAAGATTCGCTTCGGCACCCAGTACACCGAAAAAGAACATATGCGGAAATTGGAAGAAGTGTACGAAGAGGAAAGAATAAACAGGAATACACATGAATACGCAGGAATTTGATTTATCCTGTATTTTCCATAGAAATATTTTCCTCCCCTGAAAAGGGGAGGCTAGGAGGGGTATGACTTTAATTCCCTCCCCTGAAAGGGGAGGTTAGGTGGGGTACGACGATTTTAGTTAACGCGCTATCACGCCAGCGTCTTCTTTTATTTTTGTTGTTAAGTTAGGAAGAGATTTTTGGATTAGAAGTCCTGCGGAAGAATCGGTGGCGGTGATTTTTATGTCGGCGAGGAGTGTCGCGATTTTTCCGGCTTGGTCCGGTATTGGCGAAAGAACCAGAGCGAAACTGGCGCCGGCGACGCGGTTTGAAAACTCGGTTGCGGCAAGGTCATCTATTTTCCATGAGATTGTACGAGACAATGAGTCGTAAATCACGCCTTGACCCTGCGTTACGCTTTGGCGGCTAGGAAAACTTACATTTGAACCGAGTGTTGCAGAAACAGTAACAGACGAAAGGCGATTCACCGTGTCTTGGATGTTCCAAAAAGCCCAGTATGTTGTTTCTTTGCCTACTTTCGGAGGAAGCGGACCGCGGCCGAGTTGGTCGCCGGACGGAGTGAAGTATCGCGCGAACGCGAATAGCGATAAATCCGTTGCGATTTTTCGTTCAACCGGATTCCCCGTAACGAATACTTCTTCTCCCGTGTCGTTCAATATAAACGATGCTACCGGTGTGAATGTCGCTGAAGCGTTTTCTGAATTTGGTTTTTCAGCGAACAGGCGAAGCGTTATCTCGCCGGATACCTGTCCCGTTTCAGGAAGAAATATCGGCGTCTTGCGCGTCTTCGCGTCTTCTGCTCCTTCAATTTGTATTTTCAGTTCTGATATATTCGGGCCGTCGTTTACGCTCCATCGGATTCTTCCGTCCGCGCCGGACGATGAAACGACGCTCTCGTCAACTTCAAGCGACACTTCAACCGGAGATGGAATTATGGACACGGTGTGCACCTCGGTTTTTTGAGCGAAGCGTTCGTTTCCAAAAGTAAACGAAGGCGTAAAACGGAAGTCGGCGCTTTCTCCCGACTCTTCGCCGAGCCGTCCTTCAAATGTGAAACTTTTTTGTTCCCCCGCTCTAAAAGATGGGACTATCCATGTCCCGTCTCCTCGTTGTTTCAATGAGGTGTTTGTGAGCGAAAATGTTTTTGGAAATTCCGCCTTGAGCGCGACTTCCGGAAAATCTACTTTGCCTTCATTTTTAAATTCAACCGCGCCTTTCAATTTCTGTCCGGAAACGAGGCGAGGCGGCAAGTCAATAAAGGTTGAAAGCGTAGATGCGGACGGAGAAAATGAATATGCGCGCGTCTGGCTTCCGGTTTTATTGTTGTCGTATGAATACGAGAGCACGGATGAGAATGTTTGTTCTCCGCCGAACGCGCCGAACATTACTCCGCGGATTTTTAGCATACCGTTTGCGCCCGGGACAAGGTCGCCGAGCCGAGTGGTGTTGGTGGCGACTTCAAATGAAGGATTGTCTACTCCCTGAAGCACGAAGTATGGCGGGTAGGAAAGAGAAAGTAACGCATCCTTCAATGTTTTTTTGCTTTCGTTGCGGTAGAAAATGGAAAGCGTTGAATCTCCGCCGGACACAATTTCTTTCGGCGCGACAACGGCGGTGAATTCCATTTGGCGTCCGGGGTCGCGGTTGGCAACGCTGGAAACAGTGAAAACGATTGCGCTTATTATGATTGCGATAGACGCAAAGTCAAACAGCCGATGGCCGAAACCACGATGCGCCAAACGATGCTCAACTATTTTTGAAGCGAACCGTCCGGGCCATCTGGCAACATACAGTCCGGTTCGCGCAAAGGCATGCGGTTTTTTTGTATAGGTCTCATTTGTCATACATGTCTTATTAGTTTCCCTCCCCTAAATAGGGGAGGTTAGGTGGGGTATTACTATTTTGACTAAAGCGTGAGGTCTTTGCCTCCCCTCCTCTCCGAGGAGTGGGTAGGTTGATGATATATATAAAGGGGAGGAGGTAAAGAATCAGTTTCCAGAAATTGTAAACACATCCGTAGTATATGTCAGAATCTCTGCTTTGCCGTCGCCGTCCACATCGGATGCGGCAACTAATGTGTCGGTTTTTCCGGTTGCTCCGGAAACTGCGAATGAAACTCCCGTAGGTGTTCCGTTTGCGTTATACGATGTTACCGTTTGTTTCGCGCCTTTTCCGGGCGTTGCGATAATTTCAGCTTTGCCGTCGCCGTTCAAATCTCCAACACCTATATTCACACCTCCTCTAAACGATTTAGGATATGGAAAGAAACCGCCGGCGACAGGTCGCCCGTCGCCATTGAAAATGCGGATATGCGGCCCGCCTCCTGGACCCGCTCCAGTAACAATCTCCAAATGTTTGTCGCCGGCTGTGTCGCCAAGCGCCAATCGTACTCCGCCTCTGAACGCTTCGGTATACGCGAAGAATTGCGCGCGAAGATGTCCCTCGGCGTCGTAAACGCGAATATGCGGACCCCCTCCGGCGCCTGCCGCGACTACAATTTCAGGACGCCCGTCTCCCAGCACATCTCCAACGGCAAGCGACACTGAACCACGATATTTATCAAACGCAGAAAACGAGTATAGAACTATGCCGGTTTGGTCGTGTACTGTAATGATACCTTTGTTTGCGCTAATGATTTCCGTCGCCTCGTCCCCATTAATATCAGAATAGACAATCGTATCGCCTCCAAGCGTTGCACCGGTGTATGCGAAGAATCCGCTTCTTGTTTTTACGCCTGAACGGTCAAAAATTCTAACGAAGGAACCGTTTGGAAAACTCACACCGGTCAATTTTTCAATCGGCCGAAGAAGCACTAACCCATCATTTGCCGGAATCGTAACTTCAGAAACGATGTGGCCGTTGTTGATAACAGGGTCGTCATCGCCGTGAACTTTTTCAAAATCTTGTTCCAGTTGTATCGTCTTCTCTGTCGTTGTGGCATTCACGAGAACTTTCCCGTTTTGAAAGTCGCGAGACCAAACGCTCGGACGAATAATATCATTTAGTGGCGCCAGCATATCTTTCGCTCCTGAAACCATTCGTCCCAAAAACACATCATATTCGTCAAATGTCCATGTGTCGGCGTGTCGGTTCGTGCCGAAATCGTAGCCAAAGAACGCTCCGCCCAAAAGAGCGCTCGTTAAACCAAATCGCATTTTTTGCAAGTCAATTTGTCCGGAGTTGTTTGTGTTGCCGTTTAAGAAAAAAACATCGGGGTTCTGATTTTGATTTTCGTTTTGAAACAAAAGCCGCATCGTATCCTCCCATCGTCCGTTTCCCTCCCATGGCGTTGGAAAACTTTCAAACATTCTGCCGTTTACATTCTCCTGAAGCAATGACTCCGATGTGCCGTTGGTTATAAGAATGGCGTTATTTCCGACACGACTGCGAAGTGTTGCGAATAAGTCCGCATAACCGGCTTTCCATGCAAGGTCGGCGGTATGCGAGTTGTCCTGCGCGCCGTTTTGGTCAAGGTCGGTTGCGCCGACCCATGATATTGACGAAGCCACTTCGTCTAAAAATATCCCGTCCCAATATCCACTGCCATACACATCGTTTACCGCAAAATCCGTCCATACTTTTCTCCACGCAGGGTTTGCCAGATTGTGCGCGACAGTTCCGGGCCAGATTGTGATTTGCTCGCCGTGCGGATTGTATAACTCCATCTCACGGGAAATTTTTTCTTTCAGACGAAGGTGCAAGGCGTCAGTCCAATACTGTTCGTTGTAACTTACTGTTGGAAGGTAAGCGAGCAAAATAATATCAGGATTTTTTTGTTTTAATATTTGCGAAACATCGGGGTTGAAAATTTGCGCTTCGGCCGGAAGCACCACGAGGTCAAAAGACGCCAATTTGTCTAAAACTTCAGGCGTCAAATCTTCTCCGGCGGTCAAGAACTGATTTCCTGTTCTTACAAAATTATCCGCGCGAAAAGCGGCGTCGGCGGGAGACGGAAGAAGAATTAAAAGGAGGAAGATTAAGGCGAAACGGGACATCGGGTAATTGAATTTAGGAATTGAGGAATTGGGGAATTTGTAAAATAATGGATGCACAAATTCCTCAATTCATTAATTCCTTAATTCTTCTCCTCTCCCTCCGGCGTGTTCGGCGAGAACAGTTTATTCTTTATTTTCCACTGGTCTACAAACTGGCCTATGCCGAGACGATTGGTTTTGTTGCGAACGGTTGCGCGACCTTGAGACCATTTTACCAAACTTTCAAACGAAATTTTGTATCGTCCCTGGACGACGATATAAGTAATTGCACCGTCTTCAATGGCGCGACGAATTGTGCGCGCAGACACGCCGAAAAGGCGGGACGCTTCGGACACGGATACGCGGATGGGTTCCATAGGGGAAGTATGAAGTATTGGGTATAAAGGTATGATGTCAAGATAATACCCTTTTTCTTGTCCACGCCAGTGTAGCCAAAGACAGCCGAAAAAGCAATAAAACGGTTGACAAAATGTAGTAGGGGTCTGACCCCTACCGTAGGGTCAGACCCATTTTCTTCTGAAAAATGAGAGTTTACAAAAGTGCACGGCAGTGTTTTATTGGTATTTAGCGAAATAGAGGGGTCAGACCCCGGTTGTGGGGTCAGACCCTCTTCTATGTATGGCCTATGTATAAAACGGTTGACAAATTTGGTGTATTTTGCTACATTTTGCCGATATTATTGGGCTTTATCACACAAACACAACTGTACAACTGTAAGATTATCCATATTTTTGCGACTTCATAGATGAACATACTCCGCGAAAAACTTCTTCTGATGCGCATTCGCGTCTATTCTGACATGCGTGCGTTTGAAGAACTCTACGACGAATTTCAGGAGCCGATTTTCCGCTTCCTTCTCGGCAAACTCCCTGAAAGGCAGGACGCGCAAGACCTCACAAACGAAGTGTTTCTATCCGCGTGGCAGTATCTTCAAGTGAAGGTAGTGGGGAATGTATCCGGCTACCTCTTCACGGTGGCTCGGGCGAAGGTAGCGAATCACTATCGGAGTCGTTCGGCGGAAAAGCAAGACAATATAGAAGAACACGCAGAGACGCTTGCTGACACAAAAACGATTACAGCGCCTGACGCGTTGGATGAAAAGACAGATATGGAAACAGTGAAAGAAGCGCTTCTGACTCTTCACACCGAGTATCGCGAAATCCTGGCTCTTAGATACTTTGACGAAATGGACATTCCTGAAATCGCGAAAGTGCTTGGGAAGAGTACCGGCGCCGTGAGCGTGGCGATACACCGAGCGAAAGCGGCACTTCAAACCGCTATAAGAAATCGTATAACTAAAAATGGAAGCAAATAACGACAACCTTTTGTCGGCTCTGCGCTCGGATGTTGAGCTTGGCGCGTTAACTGACAAAGAAGCCGAGGAAATGCGCCGCCGGCTCTTTTCGCGTTTGGAAGCGGAAACGCCGCGAAAGGTCTCCGGTTTCACGGCCGTGTTTGCGGCTCCGAAAGCTATCACTGATATGTTTGCTCGCCCGCTTGCGGTGGCGTCTTTGGTGGTCGTACTTGTTTTGGGCGGATGGATAACGAGCGTGAACGCGTCTCTTCAAACCGTTCCGGGAGATATGTTGTATTCGGTTAAGTTGGTTTCGGAGAAAGCGCAGCTGTCTTTGGCGACCGACGGCGCCCGCCGGAAACTTCGCGCCGAATTTGCCAGCCGCCGTTTGAACGAGGTTGCCGCCTTGGTTCGCAGAAACGATATTCAGGACAAGGACGAAAAGGTAAAGACCGCGGTTGCCGGATTCAACAAACAGATAGCGGGCATCAAGGATGGCATTTTAGAGGAGACCGATGAAGCGCAAGTGATGGAAACCACCCGCGTTGTTGAACAAAAGAAGCAGGAATTGGACATTGTGCTGGAACAGTCCGAAGTCGCAAAGGACACGGAAAGCTCGGAAACGATTCAGGAAGCGGTGAATGCCACTTCGGCGGCGAAGAATGAAGCGGTGGATGCGCTGGTTATAAAAGCGAAGGATTCCGGCTCGGAATTGTCGGCGCAGGAGTTGTCGCGTCAGTTCGCAAACGATTTGCGTTCCATTATGGCTCGTTCATCTGTGCTTCTAGTTAGAATTGACCGTTTGGAACGCGCGCTGGCGTTTTCCAATCGTCCGGATATTCTCTTCAATGCTCCGCGCGAGAGGTTTGAAGTGAAGTCGCAAAACGAAGCGCTGAATGACGCAATGGATTTGGCGGCGCAAGGTGGCTATAGGTCGGCGTTTGACTCTATCCGCGCGGTGGACGCTGTGTTGAAGTCGGTAAACGAGAAAGTAATCGTGGCGGAAATTGCGTTCACGGAAGAGACGAATCAAGGAATCAAGGAATCAACGAATGCTGAAGAGAAAGAGAGAAGCGAAAATTAAGCAACTTAGTTTTCCTCCCCTAAATAGGGGAGGTTAGGAGGGGTATTGCAGAATGAGCCGTTCGTCCAGTTCTCTCAATAAATTGAGAGCGCCGGACGGACGACATAAGTCGCCTCCGTGCTCACTTCTAATCGTCAATGCGCGCCAAAGGTTGAAGGGTGGAAACGCCCTGCGTCGCATATTTATTCAGGTCCTCCCTCGCCTTGTGCAGGGAGGAACAAGCAACAATATAAATCCTCGTATGACGGATTTGAACAAAGTCGGGAAGCGTGCGCTCACGCTCACCGTGGTTGCCCTTACCATCCTCTGGACGGTTGCCGCTGGCCTCGCGCCTCTCGCGACCAGCGCTCAAGTGTCCCTTTCGGCTGGTAACCTGGTCCGCGGCACATCGTTTAGTACGGTGTACTACTACGGAACAGACGGCATGCGCTACACCTTCCCCAACGAGAAAACGTACATGACTTGGTACTCTGATTTTTCCAATGTCGTTACGGTTTCCGATTCACAACTTGCCTCTATTTCCCTTGGCGGAAATGTGGCGTACCGCCCGGGTACTTACTGGGTAAAAATTCAGTCCGACCCGAAAGTGTATGCGGTATCTCCGAAAGGAGTATTGCATTGGATTGAATCCGAAGCTGTTGCCTCCGCAATGTACGGCGGCGCGGCTTGGAACACTTTCATCCACGATGTTCCGGACACTTTCTTTGCCGACTACACGGTTGGCGCGTCTCTGATGAGCGCGACTTCTTTGTTTGATGGCGCGGTTGTGTCTTCTGGCGGAACGACTTACTTGATTTCAGGCGGTCAGCGCCGTTCGGTCTCTTCGGCCGGTATGAGCACGAACCGTTTGCAGAGCAAGCATGTAATGGCAACAACGGTTGCCGTGTCCGCGATTGCCGCGGGCGCCGACCTTACCGGTTACAGCGCGTCTGTGTCTGATGTCGCCCAGAAAGCGACAACGGATGTAGCGCCTACAACCGGCGGTCTTTCTATCAGCTTGGCTTCCGACTCTCCGTCCGGCGCAACCCTTCCGGGCGGCGCGAATGGAGTGGAGACGGTGAAGTATCGTATGACAGCCGGAACGGCTGCCGCGACGCTTACCGGATTGGTGGTGAATATGGGCGGAATTGGAGCTACAGGTAATATTTCCAACGCTTACCTCTATGAAGGCAATACGCGCCTCACGGAAGGTCGTTCAGTGAATAGCTCTACACGCCAGGCTACCTTCTCCAACCTTGCTCTTGCCTTTGCGGCAGGACAGACACGCAATATCAGCGTGGTGGTTGAAACCTCATCTTCACAGACGGCTTCGGACACTTTTAGCTTTGGCTTGGCTTCGGCCGCCGGAGTAATAGCGTCCGGTACGGTATCAGGTTCTTTCCCTGTAAATGGGAATACCTTCTCAATGGCGTCGCAAAATGTGGGTACGCTTGATATCAACGAGAGCGGAACCATTACAAACCCGACTCTTGGCCAGCAGGGCGCTACTATTGGTCAGTTTAACCTCGTTGCGTCTTCGGAAGATGCGTCTGTAAGGCGTATGCGTCTGAAGATTGACAACGCGGCTGACCACAGTGGATTTGCTTTGTATCAGGGTTCAACAAAGTTGGCTGATGGTGTAAAAGCCACAGGCGATTATGTTGACTTTGTGCTTACAACGCCGTACACGGTTCTTGATGGAAACACCAAGATTTTCTATGTGAAGGCGAATGTTGGCGGTCAGAACGGAGACGATGTTCGTGTCTACCTGGATAAGTCAACGGACTTGATTGGGGTGGGTGGCGACTTCGGCTTCAATATGAATGTTACGCTTACTGACTACGATGGCGATAATGGTTGTACAGCCACCACTGATGAATGTTCATTCTCGGATGTACAGGGCGGCAAGGTAACCTTTGCCTTCAACGGTCCTGCAACTGCGGATGTGGCTCGTAACTCCCAAGATGTTTCACTTCTCGCTTTCTCTGTAACGGCCGCGCAAGAAGTAACCATCAAGGAT
>CAYIOW010000002.1:0-49041 GCA_964365275.1 uncultured Gammaproteobacteria bacterium | reverse complement strand
ATAGTTATCTTTCTTTTCAACTCTTTTAAGCTCTCTGGGATAATAGTAAGGAGACCATAACTTCTCCATTAGAGAATCTCTTTTCTTTTCAAGTTCTCTTTTGGACTTGTTCAGTTTCTTCAGGTCTCCCGTTTCTTTTCCTTCATTATGCTCAATTAGAAAGGCGTCTCTTAATTTAATGAGTTCGTTGTATTCGTTTGCTATGTCTTGGCAGAGGGAGGGCATATAGACGATATTATTTACATCTAAAATATGTTATCACTCATTTTCTCTTCACCAACGCGACATGCACCGTGCCGGCGGTATACGGCTGTGGCGCGGGACGCCATTTTTCCACAAGCGGGTGCTTATCCAGGATTCTTCGCACCATATCGCGAAGCGCGCCGGACCCTACGCCGTGAACGATGCGCACTGCGTATGTATGCGCCGTAAATGCCCTGTCAATAAATAATTCAACGGCATGTTCGGCTTCAATTTTGTCCATTCCGTGCAAATCCAATGTTTCAGTATCCGGATTAATCTCCGCGGCAAGTAAACTAACCTCCGCTCCGCTCGGTTCAGGCACGCTCGGCATTTCAATCGTCTTTATTCCGCGACGGCCCATATTATTCCTTGAATTTAACAAGGACTTCAAATGATGCGTCATTTTCAGGAAGCCCGGATGGGTTCTCTTTGTAAAAAATCAGCTTTCCCGTATCGGCGGTCGGCTCCGCGATGAATTCCATCGTTGAAGTAAACGGCACAAAGTCCTCCGTTGTCCACTCGCCGTCTGCGGTTGCAAGTCCAGTTCCGATGTCTTCACCGTTCACATCAACCAAATCAATCACAAACGACCCTTCAAAATACCACGGTCCTCGCGCCTTTCCTGAAATCTCAAGCGGACTTGCGACTAAATCGTTCGGTTGCGGAACATCAACCACGATACGACTTTCTAAAACAACCGACGGCGATATGCTTGAATCCGATATCGTATCGGTTGAAGATGACGCACATCCTGCGCCAAAGAAAAAGAAAACGATTGCGAGAAGGGCGATAGGAAAGTATTTCATAGTTGTCTAAGTGTACCATTTTAATCTACAAGACCCATCACGATATCGCACTCACTTCCTCCCATGGCGCGCCGACTTTGCCAATTGGACCGGAAGCGGAGTATCTGCGGAAGATTGGTTTGCGGAGGCCGAACTTTTCAACTATTGATTCAATATGAAGGTCAAAGTTCTTTTTCGCCACTTCGGTAAGGTCAATGCCAGAATCACCAACAACCTCAAAGATAACTGGGTCAACCCGTCCAGGCGCATACAACATTTTCACGAAAACCTGCATTGACGCGCCAGAGACAACCAACGACTTCGCTATGTGTCGCGCCATATATGTTCCGGCGCGAAGTGGATGCGAGCCATCTTTACCTGACAAACCACCCATTCCAAGAGGCAATAGACCTCCATAAAGGTCTGACGCAATTGCAGACCCGGATTGCCCTACGGTTTTTTTGAATCCACCTTCCACAAATGAACCTCCCGAATTAACGAAAAGCTTCACCCCGTCCACATTACCAATTACCGGCCTGATGATTCTGTCCAATACGCCTCCATATACCTGCTGAACTAAGGCGCCTTCAGTATGTTGGCAAAATATACCAACGGAGGTTACACGATTTCCATCCATACCAACCCATACGCTTCCGTCAGGCCGAAGCCAGTTCATATTGGCATCGTGCCGTCTCGCTTCATCTATCTTTTCCGCCAAAAGTGATGCGAATACATTTGCCGGAGAAAGAAACTCTCTTGTCGCTTTCGCGGCAAATCCAGTGCAAAGCGCTCTATCAATGGGAGCATTCTTTGAAACGCCTTCTTGCCACGCCGACGGCGGCGCGCCTAAATGCACGAACGGCTCCACTTCGTCTTCATATCCTATATCGCGATAAACCCGCTTTGCTATTTCAGCGCAGTCAAAATCCGCCTTTGACATAACTTCGCCGGAAATCATAACAGCGCCATGTCCTCCAAAAACCGAAATATCAGCCCGCGTTTTTTCGTCTCGCCGCACGAATTCGTCTAAAATCGCATCCGCAATTTGGTCGCAAATCTTGTCCGGATGCCCCTCTAAATGGTGTTCAGCCACCTTGATCATATATCGATAACTTATCACACCTGAATCAATGAATCCATGAATCAGGGAATTCGCGACGCTTTGCCACATTCGTTGATTCATTGATTCCACGATTCCTTGATTTGACCCCTCTTGCCACCCTCCACGGAAGGCGTACCATTATAGGGTCTTATCCTTTTCATTCAATATATGGACAATCAAGAACAGGAGGACTTGGGTCTTTCTCCGGATCCGACCGAAGTGCCGGTGCCGGAGGGTGCGTCGGAGTACGGATGGGTGTGGGTGGTTGGTATAGTGATTGTGGTCGCGATAGTTTTGTTCGTTTTGCAGAAGAATGTGCCGCCTGCGCAAGCGCCGTCTCCCGAAGCGAACGCCCCGGCCGATAATGCGGTAATTGCTCGTCCAATTCCCGGCATTTACGAAGTGAAAACCGCCGAAAGCGCCGAGCCGAACAGCTTCATCGGCGTTGATTGGCAGGTTTCTGCTCCTGAAGCTGGAACCATAACGCATACGGGTGTGCATTGGGGAACTGCTTCAAAGGCAGATAACACATTTGATGAAAATACAGCGCCGGGAAAGCAGTATCCGAACGCAACCACCGAGTATTCAAGCGGCTCGTTCGCAATTCCCGCCGCGTTTGAGACCAATCTCAAAACGCCGGAAAGCGGCACTATCTACCTCCGCGTCCACGCTGAAATAGGAGGGAAGAATTATTGGGCGAATGAATTACAGGTGGAAGTGAAAGGGAAATAACAAGAACTGAACCAAAAGAGACACTGCGGAGCGTCTCTTTTGTTTGTCGGTCAATGTATCCTTTCTCCTACTTATTCCGCTTTATCCAAATTGCTTTCACCCACGGAACAGTCAAGGTTGAAAGAAAAAACCCAAGGGTTGGAACGAGTGAGTTTATGAATGGATAAGGCAATTCGGCAACAAAGAAGCGGTTAAATAACATTACATATAAGATTTATTCTACTGACCAATCCTCGCCAAATCCCCATTCAATATAACCGGCCGCATGGCGATTATTTCGGTGTCGTAGAAATGAATGTCTGGAACGGGATTGAATAAATATATTTTTTTATCTAGCACATGCGCAAAACCGAGCTCTAAGAAAGTATTGCCGCCAATGTAGTTCGGGATTCCTTTGCGGTCTAAATTTAGAGCGAGTACCGCGTCAACAACTTGCATATCGTTCCAAAACTCTTTGATAGCGTCCATGTTATACTTCTGATGAAGCTTTATTTCTTCCTTCTCTTCATCATTCTTGCCGATAAAATTGTTCACAAACTTTGAGCAAATAACACAGTGTCCCATTTTTTCCAACTTTTCTTTAATCTCCAGCATTTTCTCGCTGTGATGCATACTGCCAATGATTCCAATTTTCATACTTCTTGGTTTCAAGAATCTAGCGCAACGAGTTCATTAAATTATCATCCGGCTTGTAGAAGTTGAGCGCCGCGGCTGATGCGAAACGCCTCTAATGTGCGATAGTACATGGTCGATATTCTGTATATAACAATATCTTGACCGAAAATGATATACTATATTCATCCAGTACGATATCGGCGCATAAAGGTCGACAAAACAAAGTTTACTCTTCAACTATTTTTATGACAAACACAAACCACCTTCTAAAAGTTACTTCGGCGTGGGTAAGTATAGTGTATGTGGTTTGCTACGCATTCGTAGCAATGTATCCGGCCGGCAGAATAGCGTTTATGCGGTATTCTATGCACGCGGATGTGTCGTTCACTTCAAACTATTTCGGCGCCGGCTATTTTATTTCCGGACTTATTATCTGGAATGCGGTCGCGCTCTTGGCGGTATGGCTTTTCATCACGCTATATAAGGGGATAAAGTAAGCAACAGATAAGCGAGGCGCGGTGTCTCGCTTTTTTGTTTGTCACTTATCCACAGTTTGCCCTTGCGTTCGGTTTTTGTTCGTGTATACTACGAACAAAGAGCGAACTGAATGGAACGATTTGTTGCCACCAGTTGCACGAATTCAATTGCACAATTCTTTAATTCTTTCCGTATGCCAACACTCACTCGCAAACAAACCGAAGTGTTCTCCTTCATAAAGGGGTTTGTTAAAGACGAAGGGTATGCGCCATCGTATCGCGAGATTGCCGACCATTTTGAACTCGCGTCACCTGCAACCGCGTTTCAGCATGTGCAGGCATTAATTGAAAAAGGGTATCTGATGAGTGGGGAGGAAGGGTTGGCGCGTTCTATTGAAGTGGTTGAGCCGAAGGAAACTTGGGGACACGGAATTTTTAACCTACCGCTCGCAGGACTCATTGCCGCCGGAGCCCCGATTGAAGCGATAGAAACAAAGGAAACAATGGCGATACCATCTGATTTTGTTGTAGACCATATGAACTCGTATGTTTTACGCGTGAAGGGGAATTCTATGATTGAAGACGGGATTTTTGACGGCGACTATGTAGTTGTGGAACGAAGCAATTACCCGAAAAACGGCGATGTTGTCGTTGCCCTGCTAGATAATACTTACGCCACACTCAAACGATTTTATCGCGAGACAAATCGCATTCGTCTCCAGCCGGCAAACCGTGAAATGCAACCCATTTTTGTTCGCGATGTAATAGTCCAGGGAGTAGTCCGCGCCGTTATCCGCAAATTCCAAACCGCCTAACGGTTGCCTACTCTATCTTCGCTGACACAATCAAACCAAACCTGCACGACGCATAGTTTTGCCTCACCATCCATGTAGGCAAAACTGTGCGCCGAAACATGGACGACGCACAATTAAATCACGAGCTGTTCAGTTATTAATCACATCATTTGTCACACTTGGATAGACGGGGGTCGTGTCCGAGCATGGTTAATGATGCTGAAATTTGGCGAGATTCGAATAACTCACCACGCTGAACAGCTCGCATAACTATATATCGCGCTCATAGATAGACACTAGAAGCTATCGTTGAACATTGAAATCCGTGGGGGTGGTTTAGTACATAGCATTGCTCGTCAACAATTGCTATCGGGGTGCAAATCCCCGCACCTCCACGGCTCCAGAGTTTGACAGATAGATACAAAAGTTTTATATTTATGGGGACGAGCAATGCTGGTCTAACCACCAAAAGTCCCCGCAAGGGGGCTTTCTTTTATATCGCGAATTATGTTAATTATGCCACAAGAAAACATAAACGAACCGGTGGAAGTACGCGTTGACTTTTGCGGTCTGCGTGTTCTTCCTCGTTCTATGGCATGGAACGGGCGAGTTTACGATATTCGTACCATGCATTCAGTGCACAGTATTAATGAAGGAAGTACAAAACGCTTTTTCTTCTCCGTAAGCGACAATACGAATTTCTTTAAACTCTCTTTCAATACCGATACATTGGAGTGGCGTCTTATAGAAATGTTCGCAGAATAATAAACAATATGACTCAAACAATACTTCACATTGACTTCAACTCTTTTTTCGCGAGCGCAGAACAGCAAGCTAATCCGTTTCTGCGCGGTAAAGCCATTGCCGTTGGGGGAAAACCAGGAGAGCGCACCATCGTCTCCACCGCATCACGCGAAGCAAAAGCCCGCGGAGTAAAAACCGGCATAAGTACGGCGGAGGCAATGAGAATCTGTCCTGAACTAATATTGGTTCCAGGAAACGCGGATTACTACAGCGAGGTTTCTGAACATTTCGTATCTATTTTGAAACGATACACCGAAGCCGTAGAGATTTTTTCCATAGATGAGGCGTTTATGAACATAACCGATATCACGCATGATACTTTGGACGCACTAGCCATCGTTTTGCGCATAAGAAATGATATTCGTCGCGAACTCGGACAGTGTCTTACAGTTTCAGTCGGTATCGCGCCCAACAAACTTCTCGCTAAAATGGCGTCTGAATGTGAAAAACCAAACGGAATTACAATTGTAAACTCCGGCGAAGAAGCCAGTTTTGTAGCCAAACAATCGCTTGGCGCAATCCCCGGAATCGGTAATTCAATTTTACGACACTTGGAAGAGAGGTGGGGAATACAAACTACCGTAGACGCGCAAAGAATATCTGTAAGCGAACTCGTTTCAGAGTTTCACTCATATGGCAATTTCATATTCAACGCCGTTCGCGGAATAGACACGTCGCCCGTATCGCCGAATATTAACGACCCAAAATCAATCGGCCACAGCACCACATTGCCATTTGACACAACAAACAACGCGCTCCTACGAAGCACCCTCCTCCTTCTGTCCGAAATGACGGCATTTCGTTTGCGTCGTCATAATTTATCGGCAAGGCGTATCACGCTCACGGTTCGCTTCGGCGACCTGTCGTTTGTTTCCAAACAATTCACACTCACCTCCCCCACAACAGACGGACTTATATTTTTTGAAACTGCTCTGTCTCATCTCTTAATCATAGCCGACTCATCGCCTATCCGGCTTATAGGCATCTCTCTTCACGACTTCGCGCCAAACTCCATCCAACTGTCTACTGATAAAAAAACAAACCGCCGCACGGCGCTCTTACCTTTCGCCGATCGTCTCCGCTCTCGTTTCGGCTCTCGTATTTTTCGTCCGGCATCAGTCATACTATCGCCGGCAACACGCGCAATCGGCGGTTTCCGCGCCCAAATACCACGCTAATTACAATGTCTCCAAAACGATCTTTAGCAAAGGTGTAATTTCTTTGCGCATAATAATTTCATTTCTTAAAGCCAAACCATTCTCAAAGTTTATATCAAGCGCCTTGGAAAGAAACGACTGAAACGACATATCGTCGCACAGAATACGATTTACCTTTTCTTCTATATCCAAAAAAGAAGCGTAAATATAGTCATAGCCATTCTCGGTTTTCATACGAGATAAAATCTCTATTATCTCGTTTTTTCTGTCACGCACTAAAACCGCGGAGCCAATCATTTCAAGCTGTACACAGCTTACTGTTTTTCCGTTCATAACATTGCTTCCCGCCTCCGCGTCCATCGCAATCGCCAATTTATCACCGACAAAATCCGACTTCGCTTCAAACATCTTATGGACAAATCCGTCTGGAAGTGGCGCAAGTTCATCTAGCCACTTCATCATATTATGGTCTTGCTCGGTTGTAGTTTTTGATTGAAAGTTCTGTGTATTTGAGATAATAGCCGCTTGAAGTAACCGCGCGCTCGTCTCGCTTGGCATAATATTTGCCTCACGAAATCGTTCCGCCACCAAAGTCGCCGCCGCGCCAACCATTTCAATTTGAATCTTCGCGTTGACGAACTTCTCCGCTTCATTAACCATTCTGTGGTCAATTACTTCAATCACCTGTTCGGGAGCTAACCGCCCAACAAAAAACCTCGCCTCGCTCGCGTCCAACAACACTATCTTGTCGGTAACTTTAAACTTCTCACGCTTTAGAAAGCTTGACACACTCAATATGTTCAACACAAACACCGCTTCCACTGTCGGTTCTCCCATAATAGCCGCTTCCGCTTCTACTCCCAGCCGGTTCATCAGCTCGGCATACGCGATCGCACACGCCGTTCCGTCCATATCCGGCCCAATATAACTCGTTACGAATATCATACCAATATTATTTCATCGGATACGACACGCCATCCATTTATTAGATTCTCTGCCTCAATCCTTCTAATTTCCTCCATCTGCTCCGGTGAATATTGCGACATATATTATGCTCAATTAGAAAGGCGTCTCTTAATTTAATGAGTTCGTTGTATTCGTTTGCGATGTCTTGGCAGAGGGAGGGCATATAGAGAATATTATTTGTTACTTTAATATTCCTTCCAGAATATGTTCTCCTGGCGCCGCGTTTCTGTCGTCTTTTTCTATTGTTACGACAACTTTAAGAAAATCCGTTTTGTCTTCCTTGCCGGAATATATCAAATACCACTTTAAGTCGTCGGCATGCTGAATCAAGCGACCCGTTGAAAAGAAATCAAACGGTTTGGAGCGAATCAACCACACTTCATAAAAATATCCGGCACCTGGGTCTGGAAGATTTGAAACGACAATATGTTGAAACTCTCCGTCCAAAAACGAACTTGTCGCCGTTCCCGAACCCTGCCTTCCCGTCTCCGACGCTAAAATCGCTTCCATTGACTTCGCGTTCACCTTTACATCTTTTGTGCTTTGAGCGATGTCAGCTTCACCGGAGCCGGTAGAATCAATAACCTCTTGTCCCGAAATTGGAATTGAAAGCACCTTCCCTGACAACACCTCTTCAATCGCTCCACCGGTGCCGCTTCCACCAACATCAAGCTTCTCATTATTTACGACTGCCGGCGCATCATCGTTATTGTTTACAAACCAACTTCCGGCGATAACTACCATAATAGCGGCGCAAACTACGCCGAACCAATTAAATCTCCGTCGGCGCACAAAAACAGGCCCGCGATTGTGCCTCCCCCATTCGTTTGTTATCTGATATCTTGACATACACTGCTCATTCCAAATTATACATCATTTATTGAAGCAACCGCATCTGCAACGGCATCCGCGACGCCTGCATCAAACGGGGACGGAACAATTTTCTCCGCCGTCGGGTCTGACACCAAAGACGCAATAGCTCGCGCCGCCTTCAGTTGCATCTCCTCTGTAATTTTTCTGGCACGAATCCGAAGCGCGCCTTTGAAAATGCCGGGGAATGCTAAAACATTGTTTATCTGATTAGGAAAATCGCTCCTTCCACTGGCAACAACCGCGGCGCCGGCCGCTTTCGCTTCACCGGGCATAATTTCTGGCGTGGGATTAGCCATGGCAAACACGATCGCCGAAGGTGCCATCGTCTTCACCATTTCAACCGATAGTAATCTCGGCGCTGAAAGTCCCACGAACGCATCGGCTCCGTTCACAGCATCAGCAAGCGTCCCCTGAACATCGCGAATATTCATTTGAACCATACTTTTCTTGAAATCATTGAGGTCGGTGCGTGCAGATGAAATCACGCCATTACTGTCCACCATCACGATATCCTTTACTCCTAAGCGAACGAGCAACTTCGCGCTTGCCAAACCCGCCGCTCCGGCGCCAGAGAAAACAACTTTTATATCTTCCGCTTTTTTATTTACGACCTTCAACGCGTTTATGAGCCCGGCGACTATTACGGTGGCTGTGCCATGCTGGTCATCGTGCATAACCGGAATATCCAATAGCGCGTTCAATCGCTCTTCCACCTCAAAACACCTAGGCGCAGATATGTCCTCAAGATTGATTCCGCCGAAAATCGGCGCGATGCGAACAACTGTTTCAACAATTTCATCAACATCTTGCGACTTAATCGCAATCGGAAACGCATCCAACCCCGCAAACCGTTTGAAGAGCGCACATTTCCCCTCCATAACGGGAAGTGATGCCTCGGCTCCAATATTTCCCAATCCCAAGACCGCCGACCCATCTGTTATCACCGCAACGGTATGCGATTTAATCGTCAGGTTCCAAACCTCCTCCGGATTCTTCGCAATCTCCAAACACGGCGCCGCTACCCCCGGCGTATACGCCAACGACAAATCCTCCCTCGTAGCGAGTGGCACCGTCAGCGCCGTAGCCAACTTTCCTTTTGACTTCCTGTGCAACTCAATGCTTTGTTCATTTATGTCCATATTTTATATTGTTGAAAGAAACCCTTTTTTCTTTTTCGGCATCGCATCTTCGTCAAAGAATTCGCCCTGACTCGCATCGTCTCCAGATGAAAGAGACGACGCAAATACAGTATCAAACCCCATTCGTTTTCGTTCAATAGAAAAAAGTGAGCTTGGAATTTCTTGAACGAATCTGGACGGCGCGGTAAATCCGTCTTCTTCTCCAACGGTTCGCATTGGAGACGATAAAGTCAAATGCGTTCTCGCGCGAGTTACGGCAACATAGAACAACCGACGTTCTTCTTCTATTGCCGCGTCATCGTCAAAAGACCTTCGGCTTGGAAATGCCCCGTCGGTCAATGAAATCACAAACACCGCTTCCCATTCCAGTCCTTTTGCCTGATGGATAGTAGAAAGAACCAAGCGACTTCGCGAAACATCTTTCTTCACGCCGAACGCGTCAGAAAGTGTCGCTTCTTCCAAAAATCTCGTCCTCGTTTCGTATGAATCGGCGAACGACGCAAGCTGAACCAAGTCCTGCAACCTATCAGTAGCATCCGGATATTCGCGTTCCAAATATTCCGCATACGAAGAGTTTACAAACGCGCGCACCTGCTCTTCAACTCTGCTCACTTTTTGCATACCGGAAAACCACTCTGCTATTTCCTTGAAACCGGCCATAGCCCTTCCCGGAATCTGCTTCAAAAAGTTTGTATCTGTCCACACTTCAGCATCAACTCCGGAAACGAGGGAAAAGATTTGCGATGCCGATGTGGGACCGATTCCTGGAGCGAGCGACAAAATACGAAGCCATGATGCCTCGTCTTTTGGATTTTCCAAAATGCGAAGCGCCGCAAGCGCATCCTTAATGTGCGCCCGTTCAAAGAACCGCAAACCTCCGCGATATTCGTATATATGTCCGCGGCGTAAAAGTTCAAATTCCAGCGCTTGTGATTGGTATGCGGCGCGAAACAAAACCGCGATATTTTCCGCCGGCATTCCGCCAAATAATAAACTGTCAATTGCGTCCGCGATTGTCTTTGCTTCTTCCCGAACAGATGGAGCAAACACAAGACGAGGCCGCGCGGCTGACAATCGTGTAGTACGCAAGGTTTTATCCAGACGATTCTCATTATGAACAATTGACGCGTTCGCCACTTCCAAAATCTCCGGCACTGAACGATAGTTTTCCTCCAAACGATATGTGCGCGTGTTTGGAAACCGCTTTTCAAAATCTAAAATATTACGAACATTCGCCGCGCGAAACGAGTAAATACTCTGCGCATCGTCGCCAACCACCAATAAATTATTATGATGGCTCGCAAGATACGAAACGATATCCGCTTGAAGAACATTCGTATCCTGGAACTCGTCAACGAGAATATATTGGAATTGTTTTGCAAGGCGCGACTTCACCGTTTCCGATTTCGCGAGAAGCTCCCGCCACGAAACCAATAAATCGTCAAAATCCAAACAGCCGCTCTCGCGTTTTTTATCTTCGTACATCTTCGCTATTCTTCTTATAATTTCCGATACCGAATCAAAATGCGGTAATCGTTCTTCCAATACTTCCACAAACGGCTTATCGCTGTTCTTTGAATAACTAATCGCGCTCTGCAGTACGGATGCCGAAGGAAACCGCCCGCGCTCTGCCAACCCTTCCGATTTAATACATGTTTTCAGCAATCGCTCGCTGTCGTCCGAATCCAATATCGTAAAGTTTTCTTTCACGCCTATTTCGCGTCCGTACATCCGCAAAACCCTGCTTCCAATTGCGTGAAATGTTCCGGCCCATAACCCTTGCGGTTTTTCGCCTAGCAATACTTCTAATCTATCCGTCATCTCTCGCGCCGCTTTGTTTGTAAAAGTTACGAGTAAAATGGATGAAGACGACACCCCGTGTTCTAAAAGCCACGCGACACGATATACAATCGTGCGTGTTTTACCGGAGCCGGCGCCGGCTAAAACCAAGCATGGCCCTCCGCCGTTTTCAACCGCGCGCATCTGTTCTTCATTCAACGCTTTTTTGTAATCAATCGCCATATCTATTTCAAATATCTGGCGCGATTTGCGTTGTGTTCGTCCAATGTTTTTGCGTAATACGCCGTACCGTCGTCGGCCGTCAAGAAATAATAGTATGGATTTGTTTCCGGTTTGAGTGCGGCGCGAATTGCATCCAAACCGGGATTATTTATCGGTCCAGGCGGCAAACCCGGATATTTATATGTGTTATACGGTGAATCCGTCGCACGATCCCCAGCTGAAGTAAACACATTGTTCTTTCCGGTCGCAAAATTGACGGTAGAATCCATTTGAAGCGCCATTCCAGCTTTTAGCCGTTTCTCCAATATATCAGCCATCTTTATCATATCTTCCGGTTTCCTGACTTCGGCCTGCAAAATGCTTGCGATGATTATTATTTCATGAAGAGAATAGTCCGATGATTGCAGTTCGCCCGCAAATCCTTCAATGACCCTCTTTTGAAAATTGCGAAACGCCTGACGAGGCAAATCCAATTCCGGGCGCGTGGCGGAAAAACGATATGTGTCCGGAAAGAAATATCCTTCATAATTTGAATTTCCTTCCCCGGACTCTTTCGGCAAGAACGAAAATTCATCGCTCCATGACGCGCCGTCCGCTGTTAGAATAAAAGTTTCCGCATCAACGAAACCGTTTTTTTCAAGCGAGCCGGCTATGTCATCAACCGTCCATCCTTCCGGTATCATTATTTCTTCGTTCGCAATTCCGGCGTCAGTCAACAAACTATAGAGCGCGCGCATGCCGGTTCCTTTCGCGATTTCAAAGGAACCGGCTTTGATATCCTTCGCCTGCCCGCTAACCTTGCCGTATAGACGAAACAAAAATGGCGACAAGATGATGTCTTGCCGAGCAAGTTCGTCGGCAATGCTGACGAGCGTTTCACCGGACTCAATTTCAATTGAAATTATGTCGGGAGCCGGACGCGCAAAGAATAGCGGTCGTAAAACAAACACAATGATAACAGCCGCCGCCAATCCAACCGGCCACACAAAACGATACCTACGCGGTTTGGGTTTCCGTAGAAACAACATAATTTGAAATCAAATATTGCTCGGTGTGCAACAATCGTTCCATATTGTCGGTCTCAAACCACGGTTCAGTCGCTTCATAAAAACCGATGCCGCTCATATTCGCCGCAAGCGCCGGCCAAATATGCTGTTCGTTTGAGATCGGCGAACAGTGCGGAATGTACTGACGAATCAACGACGGCGAAAACACATACCATCCGGCGCTCACGAATACTGATTGAGACGCGGCTAGAATGTCATTGCTCTCTGTGCGGTCTACATACCTCTCCAGACAAGCGCCGTCGGCGGATGGAATCGCGATTTCATTTCCACGAACTGCCTCGCTGGGCTTTCGCACGCCAACCAATGTCGCTCCCGACAACGCACGATGACGATTCAGAAGTGCCGTAACATTAACAAAATAAATATTGTCCGCGTTCGCAACAATTACATCGTCGGCAAGTTCATCCCAATCCACCAAACGCGTCCAACCGCCTGTTCCCATCGGCTCCGGTTCGCGAAGATACGATATGTTCATATTAAGCACCTCGCCGTTTCCGTAATGCGCCTCTATCAGATTTCCAAGATGAGCCACTGAAAGTGCCACATTATTAATCCCAGATTTTTTTAAATGCTCCAAAATCCATGTCATAATCGGTTTTCCGGCAACCGGAACGAGCGGTTTTGGCAATGTATCCGTGAGTGGCGCAAGCCGAGTCCCCTTTCCGCCGGCAAGCAATATCGCTTGAATCTTTTCCATAGTCAAATGAGTATAACAAATATGTCAGGAAGGCAGAACAAGCCCGCAAAAGCCAAACGGTTTGCGTATTTTGAAGAAAATAAGATATATTGACACAGCTTCATTCAACCCGGCCGAGGAGGCATCATGGACGAGCTTCGTGAGTTTGAAACAGCAGAGGTCATGAAAGTACTGCAATGCGTTGGATGTCATTACAGTTTCGAAGTGAATCGCAACTGCAATTTGCGCGTCTGCGCTTCGTGCAACCGGCACTTCAACGAAGCGGTGCGAAACCTGCGAATGGACGGAAACGACAACCCGACCAAAGAGGAACTGCTTCGCGAGTTTCGGAAGGAGAAAGCTCCGTATCGCATCTCCGACCACGCAGCCGTAATTCGCGAGATTCAAACAGCGAAATCCCTCTCTATCTGACGCCTCTCTTCCGGCGTTAGTTTTTTATGTCAATGGTTGACCCGTCATGTCAGGCGGTTGCGGAATGCCTAAAATTGTAAGCAAGGTCGGTGCCACATCTGCCAGCACCCCAACAGGTTGAATCAAACTTAAATCGCCCCCCGGAATTTCTCCGGCGACCGATGTCTTTCCTTTATACTCCTTTCCGACAATTATGAACGGCACCGGATTCGTTGAATGTTCCTTGTCCATTTCGCCCGTTTTTAAATTTTTCATTTCTTCGGCGTTCCCGTGGTCGGAAGTGATGACAACAACTCCACCCGTCTGAAGCGCCGCGTCAGTCACGCGCTTTATCGCAGAATCAACATTTTCCACCGCCGTCTTCGTCGCTTCAAAATTGCCGGTATGTCCGACCATATCCGGATTTGCGAAATTTGCCACAATCACATCGTAATTGCCAAGTTTAATTTCTTTTGCCACTCTGTCCGCAATTTCATTTGTTCCCATTTCCGGCGTTTCATCATAGCTTGACACCTTCGGCGATTGAATCATCACACGCTCCTCTCCCGGAAACGGCTCCTCGCGTGTGCCATTTAAGAAGAAGGTAACATGCGCGTATTTCTCGGTTTCCGCAATATGCAATTGTTTGAGCCCGATGTTTGAAATAATTTCCGCGAATCCTTTGTGAATCACTTCCGGAGGAAACATTGTATGAACCGGCAACCCGGCTTCGTATTCAGTCATCGTCGCAAAAAAAAGATTTTTTATATACTCGCGGTCAAAGTATTCAAATGTCGGAAGCGTAAACGCCTTTGTCAGCTGTCGTGAGCGGTCCGGTCTGAAATTAAAGAATAAAGTAACATCCCCTTCTTCAATCTTGGCTACCGGCACGCCGTCTTTTATCGCTGTTGTCGGAACGAACTGCTCATCATACACTTCTTTAGCATACGACGACTGAATGGCGTCAAGCGGATTTTCAACCGGCTCGCCCTTGCCTTCGGCAATCGCGCGATACGCTTTTTCGGTCCTTTCCCACTTGTTATCCCTGTCCATAGCGTAATATCTGCCGGAAACCGAAGCTACTGCGCCAATTCCAAGTTCGCGCATTTTTTCAAGCCACTTTTCAAGAAAACCGTGTCCTGAATTATAGAGCGAATCGCGCCCGTCCAAAATCGCGTGGAGAAACACATCGCCAATTCCGTTTTTCTTGGCGAATTCCAAAAGCGCAAAACCGTGCTGGTCAGACGCATGCACTTTTCCGATTCCTATCATTCCGATTAAATGTAGAGCTCCGCCTGTTTTTTTCAAATGCTCCGCCGCGTCTTTTAAGACCTCGTTGTCAAAAAAACTTCCATTTTCAATTGCAAGCGAGATTCTCGGCAATGATTGGTAATACACGCGGCCTGCGCCTATTGCGAGATGCCCAACTTCTGAATTTCCCATTTCCCCCCATGACAAACCAACCGCTTCGCCGTTGGCGCGCAATGTCATTGTCGGATATTTTGAAATCAAATCACGCAGAGTTGGCGTCTTCGCCTGCGTGATTGCATTGCCGGCATCGTCCGGCGCAATTCCAAAACCGTCTATTATAAGCAGAACGAGCGGTTTTGGTCTTGGAGACATATCAACGGCGGGCAAGTTCCTCCTCAATTTCCATCAAACGGTTGTACTTGGCAAGCCGTTCGGACCGCGACGGCGCTCCGGTTTTTATAAACTCTGCGTTTACCGCCACGGCAAGGTCGGCTATAGAAGTGTCGGTTGTCTCGCCGGAGCGATGAGATACCGCGATTTTATATTTGTGCGCTTTCGCCAGCATTATCGTATCAATTGTTTCCGACAGTGAACCAATCTGGTTCGGTTTTATGAGAATCGCGTTGGCGACTTTTCGCTCTATGCCTTCCTGAAGACGCGTCTTGTTCGTCACAAACAAATCGTCTCCGATCAAATATATTTTTTTTCCGAGCCGTCTCGTTAATTCCTCCCACCCGCTCCATTTATCTTCCGCCAATCCGTCTTCAATTGAAAGAAACGGATAGCGCGAAACCCACGATTCCAAAAGTTCAATCATTTCTTCATCCGTCATTTTCTTGCGGTCGGTGCGCATTATGTATCTATCCTTCTTCTCGTCGTAAAATTCGCTGGCGGCCACATCAAGTCCAAGACGAATTTGCCGACCGGGCGAATATTTCGCCTTGCGAATCGCTTTCATTATATACACAAGCGCGTCTTCCGTGGTTCCGAGATTCGGCGCGTAACCGCCCTCATTGCCGACATCAGTGTCAATTTTATCCGCTCGTAAAATATCGCCGAGTGCGTGAAAAATTTCAGAGCCGGCGCGCACCTTTTCCCTAAATGTTCTTATCCCGACCGGCGCGATAATATATTCCTGAATGTCAAGATTAGTGTCTGCGTGCCTGCCGCCGTTTAATATGTTCATAAGCGGCACCGGAAGCCGCCATGATTCTTCAACGATGTCAAAAACCCAGCGAATATAAGCGTACAACGGCATTTTTTTAGACCTCGCGCCCGCGCTGGCAACCGCCAAAGAAACACCCAAAATTGCATTTGCGCCGAGCCGTGATTTGTTTTTCGTCCCATCAAGTTCAATCATCGCGGCGTCAATTTCCCTTTGCGCAGACACCTTCATTCCGCGAATCGCCGGCGTGATTTTCTGATGAATATTTCGCACGGCTTTTCGCACGCCCAAACCGCCATAGCGATTAGCGTCGCCGTCGCGAAGCTCATGCGCTTCGTGCGCACCGGTTGAAGCGCCCGAAGGAACGCTTGCTTGTCCAAGCGCGCCATTTTTCGTCAAAACCGAAACCGCGACGGTCGGATTTCCGCGCGAGTCCAAAATTTCGTGTGCATGGATATGTTCAATAACATCAGACATATGGTATGGATTAATAAACATTTGAATTCGTAAGCGCTGAAATTCTGACGCTGGGATGCTTAGAGTCCCAGTCCGCAGGACGGACGACGCATCCCAGCGTCAGAATTTCAGCACGAGCGAGTTTATTCCACATTCCGCAGCGCAACCAATCCGGGAAGTTTTCCTCCGCCGATATATTCTAGCATCGCGCCGCCTCCAACAGAAACATGGTCATAAAAATCAGACAGTTTCAGCGATTCAATCACATCAACCGTTTCTCCTCCGCCGGCAAGCACGAATGCCGGCCCGCGTCCGATTTCCGCCAAGAGATGCGCAACCGCATCAGTGCCAACACGCGATTCCGTCTCCTCAATCACACCGACCGGACCATTCCACACAACCGTTTTAGCGGCGCGCGCCGATGTCGCAATCGCCGCAATTGCATTTCTGCCGATATCAACAATCGCTTCGTCGCTCCTTATGTCGTCCGGCGAAGACAAGCGCGTCTCGCCGGAAGAGTTTTTAACCACGACATCTTCAGGAAGATGAAGGGATGAATTTTTCAGCAAAATCTCCGCCAGTTTTTCATCGTCCAGTTCAACTTGCGACACCCCTATTCTCATTTTTTTTGCTTTGAAAAATGCCGCCGCGAGCGCGCCACCGACAAAAACCTCATCGGCGCCGCGCAATAGCGCCAAAAGAGCGGACAATTTAGTGTGAATTTTCGCACCGCCGGCAATGGCAACGAAAGGTCGCGCTGGGTTGTCTACGACGCGGTTCAGAGCTCCCGTTTCCTTTAATATCGTAGGCCCCGCAAAAGACGGCAGATGTTTTGCGATGCCGACAACACTGGCATGTTCCCTGTGGCAAACTCCAAAAGCATCGTTTACGAAAACATCTCCAAGCGTTGCCAGTTCGCGTGAAAACTCTTCGTCGTTTTTTGTTTCTCCGACAAAGAAACGAATATTTTCAACAAATAGAACATCACTTGTTGCCAAGGACATCGTTCTGGCGTGAATTTCTTCCAACGGAGCAAACGATTGCCATAAACACGGACCGCTCTTCATCTTTTGCATCATTGAGCGGACAATCGGCTGTAAAGACATATTCAAATCAATCCCGTTTGGGTCTCCACGATGCGCTAAAACTACAATGCGCGCCTTCATATCCTGCAATTTTTCTATCGTCGCGCGCGCCGCAGAAAGACGCAGTGAATTTCCATCCGCAACGCCATTCTCGTCTAACGGAACATTCAAATCAACGCGCAAAACAATGCGCTTTCCCGCAACATCGCCAACCGCAACTTCGCGAATTTGACTATCTGAAATCATTTTCCGCATAAACTTTTCCTCCTTTCCACCACGAGGAAATTGCTCGCGGCGCGGAAAGTATTGACAGTAAATAACGCAAGTCGGCAAGTTTCCTTAATATGAACGCCGGCATCCCAGAATACGAGCGAATGCCAAAAGAACATACGGCGTTTTTTCCTCCAAGTGGAACTACAAGCGGCCACGAACGCGACTTTATCTTTTTATCAGGTTTCCCGCCGCGCAAAAATCTGACAAGATTTTCAGCCGCGATTTCGCCCTCGTAAATAGCCGCGGGAGCGCGACGAGGCAAAGCCGTTTCCATTGCGGCCATATCTCCGATAATCCAAACCGTTTTCTTCCCTTTCGCGCGCAGTGTGTCGTCAACCTTCACGAATCCGCAATCATCGGTTTCAAATCCCCATTTTTTCCACTCCGAACGAGCGCCAACTCCGCCTGCCCAAATAACAATATCCGCCTCAATCTTTTTGTTAGCGGCGAACAAACTTCCCTTCCATTTGCATTTTTTGTTAGGCGAGATTAAAACCCATCTGTCTCCGACTTCAAGCACATTCGTAGCCGGCGAGACATCAACTCCAAGCCGTCGGAGACGCCACAATGCCGTCTGCGACACGGGTTCGCTCGCCTGCGACAACAATCTTGAACCCGATTCCAATATAAGAACGCTCCACGGCGCCTTCAACTTTTTTTTTCTTCGGGCGAGACGGAACGCACTCGCCAATTCAGCGGCGGTTTCAACTCCGTTGGCTCCTCCGCCCACAACAACGACTCTGATGGCTTCGCGGTCGCGCGATTCACAATTTGCCACCATTGCGGCGAGTCGCATTCTGATTTTCTGCGCGTCATCAAGCGTCTTAAGCGGATACGCGTATTTGTCGGCGCCGCGCACTCCGTAAGTAAAGGATTTGCTTCCGCATGATAAAACCAAAGCGTTGTAAGCAAGCCGTTTTCCGGATTTCAAAACAATCGCGCGTTTCTCCGCATCAACTCTAACAACTTCATCACGAAATATTTTAACCGCAGTCGGATAAGGAAGCTCTGCAAGCGACAAAGCGACCGTGGCTCCGGCTTTTAAATCCGCAACTTTCGTTTTACCGAATAAGGCGCCTGACGCAACTTCATAAAGCAATGGTGTGTATGTCGTATATGAATTTTTGTCAATCAGAACAACTTCCGCATTGTCTTTAGAGTGAAGCCGCCGAGATATCCCAAGAAAAGCGGACAAGCCGCCGAAGCCCGCGCCAACAATTATTATGCGTTTAGACATTCTTCAATTCGCAATACCTCTCTTTAATTCGCGCTCTGCGCTTTCCAGATTATGTCAAGCATATCAATTTTCGGCGGATTGAAAAGCCGCGCGCGCACTCCGCTCTCGCCGACTCCTGTCGTAATAAATAGTTTTAAACCTTTTTTTCCGACCTCAAATAAACCTTCGTCGTAATACCGTCCGAGTTTTGTCGGCAAGGGAGGAACCGGCCCTATGAACGGAAGCCGAATGTGACCTCCGTGAGTGTGAGCCGACAGAACAAGGTCGGAGCGCTCCATTGTCGCGCTGTCAAGAATGATATCGGGATTATGCGCAAGCAAAACAACGGGAACTCCCGGCGATTCAATGGGTAAGGCACGGTCGGCGTCAGCGGAAAACCACACATCGTCAACTCCCGCCAAATCAAATTCTCCGTTTTTCGTTTTGACGCGGGTGTGACGGTTCCGCAGAACCGTTATTCCGAGGTTTTCAAGTTTCGCCGCAACCGCATTCGCGTCAGCAAACTTATGGTCGTGATTGCCGAGAACCGCATAGACCGGAGCGTTGAAATCCATCAGCGGCCCAAGTTCGTCGGCGTCTTTCATTTTTGACAAAACGAAATCGCCGGCAATCAATACAAGCTCCGGGTTTTCGCCGTTAACCCTCTCAACAACTTGCTTGGCCCATTCTGCGTCTTTCCACCAACCCATATGAAGGTCAGACATTAAAGCAACGCGCATCTTTCCTGATGTTGTGAACGAGTTCTCAAAAGAATAAAGCGATATGGAATTTTCTTTTACGGTCAACAATTTTGACTCAATGAACGAGCCGTAAAACACAACTGCCAAACCGAGCGACAAGACAATCGCGACAGCTTTTTTCCACGCATTCGCTTTCCCTTCTTTCCACACAACAAATAACTCAAGAAAAAACGCTCCTCCCACAATCAAGAAGAGCCAAATCACCGCCTCCAAAATGAAAAGCATATTATGAAACCGCAAACGCCATCTCCACAAGCCGATGCGCGTAAGCCCACTCATTATCGTACCACGCAACTACTTTCAACAAATCACCGTCCACGACTTTCGTGAGGCCGAGGTCAACGATTGCAGACGCGGTCGTACCGACTATATCTGACGACACGAGCGGCTCTTCCGTAACTTCCAAAATACCGCGCCATCTCGGACTTCTCGCCGCTTTTTTGAACGCCGCGTTCACAAGCGCAACGGTGGTTCTCTTTTTCAGGACGAATGTAAAGTCGGTCAACGAACCGACTATAACCGGCACGCGAAACGCCGTTCCGTCAAATTTTCCTTTCAGCTCCGGCAACGCTTCGGTAACCGAAATCGCGGCGCCCGTTGTTGTCGGCACAATATTCCCGGCCGCCGCCCGCGCCCTCCGCAAATCTTTGTGTGGACCGTCTTGCAAATTCTGGTCGGCGGTGTACGCATGAACGGTTGATAGCATCGCCTTCTTCACACCGAACGATTCGCCTATTATCGCCGCCACGGGAGCAACCGAATTTGTAGTGCAAGAGCCGTTGTTGAAAATTTTATGCCTGTCTTTTTTCGCGTCTTGATGATTCACGCCCATTATATATGTCGGAATGTCTCCGCCTTTCCCGGGCGCGCTGATTAAGACCTTCTTCGCTCCTGCTTTCAAATGAAGAGAGGCGCCCGCCTCGTCGGTGAAACGGCCGGTGCACTCCAAAACCAAATCCACTCCAAGTTTTTTCCACGGAAGCGCCTCCGGGTTTTTTTCCGCAAAGACGGAAATTCGTTTGCCATCCACGAACAAGGCGTTGTTTGTTGCTTTCACTTTTCTGAAATATCCGCCATACACCGTATCGCGCGAAAGCAATGCCGCGAGTGTGGGAGCATCCGTTAAATCATTTATCGCAACAACTTCGAATCCTTTCGTTTCAAAACCAACTTTAAAGGCGTGGCGACCGATTCTTCCGAAGCCGTTAATTGCAATGCGGGGCATAAAAAATAATTTTGGTATTGAAGAATTTAGGAATTTGTAAATTTATCACCCATAAAAGTATATCACGATGTGCCGTGGCTGACATGTGGATGAATTCTCTGCGCAAAAATAAAATACATCTGTTCGATTGCGGTCGTCCGCCCCAATGGGGCTGGGACTCTAACGCAACCTTACAGATGTATTTTATTTTTGCGTTATGCAACTACGGTTGAACACGCCGTCATACTTCCCTGAATATCAAATCGGGCAAAGCTGGTAAGACGAATGTTCTCGCCAATTCTTGAAATCGCATCCTGCAAAACCGCCTCAACCGTCTTCTCTTCATCCATCACGAACGGCTGTCGCAATAGAACATACTCGCCTTTCCATTTTTCAATTTTTCCGTCAACGATTTTCTCAATCATCTCCGCCGGCTTTCCTTCCGCCTTCAACGCTTCCGACGCAAGCTCGCGTTCGTGTTCAATGTCCTTCAACGGAATGCCGGCGTCGTCAAGATAGTTCGGATTCGTCGCCGCTATATGCATTGCAAGCTTGTGCGCGAGTTCCTTGAAGTCGTCGGTTCTTGCAACAAAATCAGTTTCACATTGAAGTTCCAAGAGAACGCCTATTTTTCCGGTTGAATGGATATAACTGTAAACCAATCCTTCGCCCGTCGCGCGTCCGGCTCTTTTTGACGCTTTTACAACGCCCTTTTTGCGAAGAATATCTGCGGCCGTTTCAAGATTGCCGCCCGCCTCTTCAAGAGCGGCTTTGGCGTCCATCATGCCCGCGCCTGTCATGTTGCGAAGTTCCGCAACCAATTTCGCGTCTATCGCCATATTTATTTTTCCGCACTTGCGGGTTTAGTGTGAACAACGCGCCTCATCGTTTTGCCGGCAAGCACGCTCGGCGCCGGCGCGACATATTGCTTTTTTCCTTCAAGAACGGCATCCGCTAACACTCTCGTAAAAAGCGCTACCGCTTTTATCGCATCGTCGTTCCCCGGAATAACATAATCCACCGGACCTGGATTTACATTGGTGTCGCAAACGGCAACGACCGGAATTTTTCTCTTTTTCGCTTCACGAATCGCGGTGAGTTCGCCGCGAACATCAAACACCACAATCGCCCGCGGAAGTTCCATCATATCGGCAATGCCTCCGATTTTTTTCTGAAGCTCGCCCGCCTCGCGCGAGAAATCCAGCAGTTCGCGCTTCGTGTATTTCTTCGCCAGTTCTCCGGTTTCAATCTGTTTTTTTAATTCGGCAAGCCGTTTCATCATTCTGCGAATCTCTTCAAAGTTCGTAAATGTTCCGCCGAGCCAGCGTTCGGTTACGAACGGCATTCCGGCGCGTTCCGCCGCAGTTTGCACGAATTTCTTCGTCTGCGGTTTTGTGCCGAGAAAAAGCGCCTTTCCGCCTTTAGCCGCCGTTGCGGATAAAAACGCCGCCGCTTTTTCAAGTTGAACAACTGTTTTCTCCAAATCAATTATATGCACACCGTTTCTTGCGCCAAAAATAAACGGCTCCATTTTCGGATGCCAGCGCGACTGCTGATGTCCGAAATGCACTCCCGCCCTCAAGAGCTCCTCCAATGTAGGCATTTGCATAACCTTTTTTCTTAGCTCGGCGCGCACGGGGGTCAGACCCCTTTGGGGAATGCCAGGTCCCGTACTCGTTTTTGCCCGAGCGGTTTGGTGAATAAGATGGCAGGAGAGTATCAACGATAGTGAATAGTGTCAACACCGCTTGACGCTTTCAATCTCCCCTGTTACCATCCCGCCAATATGAAAGCCGATATCCATCCGAAATATTACTCAAAAGCTAAAATTTCCTGCGCTTGCGGGAACTCCATTAAAGTCGGCTCAACGGTTGAGGAAATAAACACCGAGCTGTGTTCCGGTTGCCATCCGTTTTTCACCGGCACGCAGAAAATTTTAGACACTGCCCGCAGAGTTGAGAAATTCAAAACGCGCATTACGAAAAAATCAGACGCGCCGATTCGCACAAAGAAAGCGAAAGACGAAGTGCGAAAAGCGAAGCGCGCCGAAAAGGCGAAGAAGTTGGCGTAGCTGTTTTACAAAAACTGCCGCTTTAAGCAGTTTTTTGTTATCCTGTTTATATTCATAAGTCCTATCCGCCTTATTTATGTGTCCAATGTCTGACTCAAAACAACGAAAAGCGGAACTCGAACGCCTGATTGCGGAGCCGGGCGTGCTTTCGGATAGAAAAAAAATGGCGGAATTTTCGCGCGAATATAAACGCGTGTCTGCAATAGTTACGCTAGAAAACGAAGTTATGCGTCTTCGCGCGGAGGTTCAAGACGCGAACAAAATGATTTCTGACTCTTCATCTGAAATAGCGACTCTTGCACAAACCGAATTGGAGCAACTTATGCCGGAACTTCAAAAAGCAGAACGGGAGTTAGATGAATTGCTCGTTCCTCCCGACCCCATTGATATGAAGGACGCAATTATTGAAATCCGCGCGGGAACCGGAGGTGAAGAAGCGGCGCTCTTTGGTGAAGAGCTCGCAAGAGCATATTTGCGTTTCTCCGAAACACTCGGATTAAAGACACAAATGATTTCACAGAGTCGCGCCGAACTTGGCGGAATCAAAGAAGTTATTTTTGAAATTAACGGAGAGGGCGCTTACGGAAACTTCCGTTTTGAATCTGGCGTGCACAGAGTACAACGCGTTCCAATCACGGAAAAGGCCGGACGCGTGCACACTTCTACAATCACGGTTGCCGTTTTGCCGAAAGTTGAAGAAGATGATTTCAAAATGGACCCGCAGGAATTGGACATTCAAGCCACCACATCGTCCGGCGCCGGCGGTCAGAGCGTGAATACTACATATTCCGCAATACGAATTATCCATAAACCAACCGGACTTATCGTAACCTGCCAAGACGAAAGGTCGCAGTCGCAAAATAAAGTAAAAGCCATGGAGGTTATGCGCGCAAGATTGTTTGAAAAACATCGCGAGGAAAAACAAAGCGCGGAAAACGCAAAACGACTTTCACAAATCGGGACCGGCGAACGGTCTGAAAAAATCCGCACATATAATTTTCCACAAGACCGCGTTACCGACCATCGCATTACTCAAAACTGGGGGAATATCCGCGGCATTATGGAAGGAAATTTCGTTGATGTCGTTGCGGCTCTAAAGAAAGCGGAGCGCGGCGACAACGGCACGGTATACGACGCATCGTTGACCGATTGAGAACATGACGCGACAACCATTGTTAAAATCACTTGAAGTAGCGCTTAACGGTCGGAGAGACGGCGCGCAAGACGCTCGTCTTTTACTTTGCCGCGCCTTAAACATTACTTGCGAAGAACTTTTCGCGCATCCTGAAACACGCGTTTCTTTTTTTCAATCCATCCGCGCTCGTTCATTCGCAACAAGACGACAGAAAAACGAACCCATCGCCTACATTTTACAATACCGAGAATTTCTCGGCCGAGAATTTCTTGTCAACAGAAATGTTTTGATTCCAAGACCGGAAACTGAAGTTATCGTCAATCTGGTGAAAAATGAAAAACCGTTTGACCTCGTCTTGGACATCGGAACCGGTTCGGGCGCGCTCGCAATCACACTCGCGCTGGAAACCAACGCACGAGTCATCGCCACCGATATTTCCCGCCGAGCGCTCCGTGTTGCAAAGAAAAACGCAAAGACGCTCGGCGCTGGCGTGATTTTTCGGCGCTGTTCGCTTCTCTCCCGCATTCGCAAAAGTGACATTCAGGGCGTATTGCGTACTCTCATCGTCGCTAACCTCCCATATCTCACAGACGAAACGCTCGCGGCTTCTCCGAACGAAGTAAAAGATTATGAGCCTCACCTCGCGCTTGTATCTGATAATAACGACGGACTGGACATTTACCGTTCTCTCCTAAAACAGATATGTGAAAGACGAGCGGAATTTGGCAAAGAACTTGTCGTACTATGTGAAATAGATCCTGGACAAAAAGATATCGTACCCCTCCTATCCTCCCCTGATTCAGGGGAGGGATTTGCACAATCTGTCTGTATATATAACGATCTGTCAGGGAACGCCCGCGTCATTCGCATGGAACTTTGAACCGAGTATATTATTGGCTGTATACCGTGATGTCTAGCGCGGTCCCTTGGTCGTGATACGCATCGTCCGGATACCACAAAACAGGCCAAGAGCTATCCACCACTTCAACCCAAACGGCACCGGGACGAAGTAGAACCGGCTCGCCTGCTCCATCTTTCACCATTTTTGAAACATCCCGAAAAGACAGTGGCGCGCTTCGCGACACTTTCTCCCATCCGATATATTTGAAAACTCCGTCTTGAAGAAGTATCGCCTGATTCTGTCCGGTTGTTTTAATTTGTTTACGACCAACGGCATCAATAGTTTCAATGTTGGTTTGCATTATCATCACTTGAGACGCCGTAAGCGCGTACCCATCTTTTGTCTTCTCTACGGCGCCATTCATGGAACGCACGAAATCGTTTGTCTCGTCACGATAACACCATTTCACATCGTATCCATTTTCCCCACCGAAGGTTACAAGGAAACACGGGCGAGACGAGGTAACCGGCGGCATGTCTTCTTTGAAACGACCGGCTATCGGCATAAAACCGCTTCTATCGCCATTTTCTGAAAACGCCGAGCGCAAACGGCTTGTTGAAGTAAAAACATTATGCGGAGCGGAGCGTTGTTTTGAACGCCAGAAAGTTGAAGCGTGAAAGTACTCGTTAACATCTTTCAGAGTATTCACCGCCTTCAAATCGTCCAGCGCTTCCGGACTCCCGCCTACATGCGCAAAAATGATTCCATCGCCTTGCCGAGCCAAATCAACCATATATTTTCGCGCGCTTCTCACCGGTCCGATTTCTGGAGTGTCTTTTGACAAATCAAAAAATGCCAACAATCGCGTAATATTTCCTTCAACGGGCAATTCAAAAACCAAAAAAGCGTTTTCAATTCCGGCCGTGCGACCTGCGTCTCCGGCGTGGTCTATAGATACGGCGGCAACGGCAGGCATCGCAATTTCATAATCCGACGGTTCACCGGTAAGCGGATGACGAAACGCGACCTCCGACGCAATCTGCAACGAGTCACCCGCGACTATGCTGATTGGACGAAGCCAAATCCACCATCCGACAACAGTCAACACACAGACAAACACCGCGAACCCAAAAAGGAGGGCGCTTTCGCGCTCCCCTTCTTTCCCCTCCAAAATGCGCAATATTCTGTCTCGCATGTTATTTCACTGCTTTCTTTTCATCCTTATTCACATCTTTTTTATCTCCACTCTCTTCTTTGTCCGTTTCCGCACCTTCTTCTCCCTTCTTGGCGCCGATAACTTCCGCTTCAACAACCGCGGCGTTTTCCGCTTCTTCGGCTTTTAGTTCTTCTTCCGATTTCGGCGGCATAACAAGCGCGATGGCGGCCGCTGCGTCGTCCAAAACTTCCATTCCCTCCGGTAAGACCAAATCGCGGATATGAATCGTTTTCTCAAAGTCAGTCAATTGGCTTATGTCAATGGAAATGAAATCAACAAGCGTCTCCGGCAAGGCGCGGACATGCACCTGTTGTGCGTTTAAAACAAGGGTGCCGCCGAGATTTTTCACCGCCGGCGATTCGCCGATAAGTCGTAAAGCAACGGCCGCCTTCACCGGCTTCTTCAAATCAACCTGTCTGAAATCAATATGAATAATCTCATCGGTAACCGGATGTCTTTGAACTTCACCCAAAAGAACAACAGAAACATCATTTCCTAAATGGAGATTAATCAAAGTGCTTTCCCCCGCCTTTTTTACCAGACGAGCGATATCTGTGTCTTTCACCGCAAAAGCTGCCGGTTCCTTCCTGCCGCCACCATAGATGACGCCGGGGACCATGCCTTCCGTCCGCGAATCATTCGGCCTTCCGGCCGTTCTCTCGCCAACATGTATTTCAATTCTTTCCATAAAAGTAACGGGATTGTGCCGCGCCGCCGGCTTTTTGTCAAGAAACCTCCTTTAACTCGCAAAACAACTTATCATTAATAAGCATTTCGCGTATATCTAAAACATCAACCGGGTCAATTAGACGCGTGTTCAGCGCCGATTTTGCCTCGCTTGCAGTCCAGTCGGAAAGCATTGCCATACACAAGACATCGTGTCCGCGCGCTTGAATCGTCGCTACCATAGAACGGAAACACCCGCCGCATTTCATGTGTATTACCGTTCTTTCTTTATCTTGCGACAAAACGGAAATCTCCGTACCCATTCTGCGTCTTTCGCATGATGGGCATGGAAAATCCATTCTCATTCCGTCTGGAATAAAAGAAAATCTCGGTCCTTTCATATTATTTGTCGGAAGCCGCGCGCGCAATCGGTATCGTCCGCTCGTCGTCTCCTCTTTTCTCATCAGGCGCCTGTTCGGAACCGGCAAGCGCGTGGATTATCGCATTTCTTATATCCAAAGCGAGATGCGCGAGTCGGTCTTGCGAAAGACGCAAATTAACTCCTGCGCCGGTTAAATCGGCAATGGCGTTTACCACTCTCAAATAACCGAGGACATTCATCAACAAAATCGCCTCGTAATCGGTGAACTCGCGCCGTCTGCTCGCAAAATCGTACAACAACCTTTTAGCCCTTTCAAAATCCTTCGTATGTATTGCGGGATTTCTGATATCAAGCAGAGTCATTCTCCACCTTCCGGTCTTCTCGTCCTTGTAGGCATTCGCGTTATTGATACCGGCAAGGTCAAATGTTCTGCCTGAAATCTCGGTGTATAACTGCGCCTTTTCTGCGAATGTCCGCAACATTTGAAGAAAATCTTCGTCATCAATATTCCCGGACAGTTCTCTGACCGCCCTGGCTCCGAAAATAAAAGGAATATTTTCGCGCTCAAATTCGCCGTTTCCGTCAATCAGCGCTCCAAACACTTCAACATATTTATCATCGGGACACGCCTCGCGATTCAGCTCAAAGTATGCGCTTAAAATCGGCGCCGCGCCTCCTTCAACCAACATCTCCCGTTTCGCTTTCTTTTGCACACGAACTATCGTGT
Organism: uncultured Gammaproteobacteria bacterium; assembly: GCA_964365275.1. Lineage (GTDB taxonomy): Bacteria > Patescibacteriota > Patescibacteriia > UBA9934 > UBA11717 > CAYIOW01. The sequence goes on along the minus strand of CAYIOW010000002.1, from coordinate 20,730 downwards.
TGATATCTCTAGTGCCGCTCCCGAACCACTTCATTATTTCGTCCGGCACCGGGTCATGCGTACCGGAGGACAATTTAAGCATGTCGGCCGTTACAGGAACCGGCATTGTTGTTATGGCTTCCTGAAGCATATCTTCGCCAAAATAATTTCGCAGAAGCGCGTATTCGTCCCTTTCACTCTCAACGGCGCGCGCCATCCAGCCCGTTGTGTGTTCGCTTTTGCTGTCAGGCGCGAGCCCATTCCTCCTGTTATAAATCAAAGAGTCGCGCACATCGCGCTTGCTGACTTTCAAAACAAGATTCGGTCTGCCTTCCAATTCAAAAACAATATGTTCGGAACCCATTCCTAAAAACTTCGGCTTGTATTTTCGCACAAGCTCCGACTCCGATATCGCCGAAAGTTCGGCATCTATAGGCGCCAGCATTTCATTTGACCGCATCATATACTGTTAGCTTACCATATTTGAACTGTTTCGCGCCAAACTCTGCAGAATTCCGAAGGCGAGCAAAGACGACAAAAGAGCGCTGCCGCCATAACTCACGAACGGAAGCGGAAGACCGGTTACCGGAAATATGCCAAGATTCATTGAGATGTTCACCGTCATTTGCGTAAAAAACAAAGCGCCAATTCCAAAAGCAAGGATAGATGAATAGTCATCGCGTGAGTCGCGAATCAGACGATAAATTCTCCAGAAAAACACTGCGAATGCGGCAACGACAAGAACCACACCAACGAAACCGAGACCTTCAGCTATTGCCGCAAACAAGAAGTCGGTTTTCGCTTCCGGAAGATAATTCAACTGGCTTTGCGGACCGAACCCAAGCCCTCGTCCGAACAACCGTCCGGAACCGACGGCGATTTTTGACTGCGCAACATTATAGCCACTGCCCAGCGGGTCAGCGGACGGATTCAAAAAAGTCAAGATTCTCTGCCTTTGAAATTCTTCAAAAAACAAAAACCATCCGGCAAGCATGGCTGTCGCTCCAGCCCCTGCCATTCCGAGACAAAGTCGTCTGTCTAACCCGGCAAAGAAAAGCATTAACGCCCAAACCGCAAGCATAAGCGCAAGCGAACCGAAGTCCGGCTGAACAAAGACAAGCGAACTGTAAATTACGACAGGAATGGCGGAAATCAGCAAAACGCGCCAACCGACTTTCTTTTCTTTTCTGGCGGACAAAATCGCCGCCAACACGATAACTAAAATGATTTTTGCGAGCTCAACGGGTTGAAAACTCGCCGCGCCCAAATCAAACCACCCTACCGTACCGCGCCTTTCAACACCAAAGATTAAGACCGCCGCAAGCATCGCCGCGCCGGCTATAAAAAGAGGTCCTGCATAACTTTTCAGAAGTCGCGCGTCCCAACCCATGATTCCGACGGCAAGAAAAATTCCAAGTACGGCGGCAAAAATCTGTTTGTATAAAAAAGAAAAATCTGAAGGCGAAGCGGCGCCTAATGCCATACTCCAAAGCGCAGCCATTCCCAGCATTAGTAAAACAAAAACAGATAGAGCCATCCAACCGTCTCCTCCGCCAAGAAAACGGAAACGCATATTACCTTCGTCGCTCCAAAAGGTCGCGCCTGTCCTTCGGCGTTTCAAACGATGTTTCAAGGTACGACTCCCGGTCAAATAAATCCACAATTGGATAAATATCCACTTGATTAGCCGCCGGCGCACCGCCGAACCAGTCCACTTGCACAAACTTTTCTTCAAGCGGATTAATATTTGAGACGATTGTCCTGTTTACGCCGACTACGGCGCCACCCCGTTTTAACACAATAACCAATCCAACTTCTCTATATCCGTATCCGGTCGGGTTTGAAAAAACAAATGTAGTGCGGCCAACGGTCTTGTCGCTAATTTTAAATGTCGGGTCATGCAAAACATTTTTCTCAACAAAACCAAGCCGGTCATTTTTCCATGCAACCGGATACGGAATCTGTTTCGGATTTATTCTTGACCATTCAATTTCGTCTACAACCAGTTCCGCGTTTCTCGGCCGGTCTCCTTCAATCCCGAAAGCCGTAAGAGGCATTTCGCTGTCCTGCAAAAGCAGAACCGAAGTTTTGTCGGTCGCTTTTCCGGCTATTTGAAAATGATAAGTTATTTCCGCGATAAAATTCGGATTTGAATTCTTTGCAAAGGCGAGAATGTCAAAAGCCGCGCCCGTTGAGAGCACGGTCGGCTCGCGAAATGCAATTTCCGACGGCGCCTGCTCCCTGACCGATGAAGACAACGCATCTCCGTTTAAGAACGACGATATCATTTTTTGTTCATCAACATAGCGAATCAAATAATAATCGGCGAACGCCCAAATACCGTATAGAACCAATAGCGTTTCAACGGCGATAAGCGCGGCGATACCGGCTTTTTTGAATCCTTCGCGATGCTTAATCAGCCAAATGTCGCGCGAATAACGACTCTCAATTTCCTTCGTCGCCTTCGCCAAAGTCGGTGCGTCTGTTTGCGCGGCCATTTTTGACGGCATTACTTCAGGTTTTTTTGAGCCGAACATATTGAGGGCAGTATACAAGAAGAAAAGGAATCATGGAATCAATGAATTCGCGACGCATCATTCTCCCATTCCCCGATTCATTGATTCATTGATTCACTTTACCAGCGCTTCCCTTCCTCCGTGTTTCGTGTTAAAATGCCGGCAACTTTATGGCTAAAATGAAGAAAAAAACAGCGGGCGGATACGGCGCGTCGCAGATTCAGGTGCTGGAAGGATTGGAACCGGTCAGAAAACGGCCTGGAATGTATATCGGTTCAACCGGCGAAACCGGGCTCCATCATTTGATTTGGGAAGTCGTAGACAACTCGGTTGACGAGGCGATGGCGGGACACGCAAATGAAATCACGGTAAAACTTCTGCCTGGCAACTATGTCAGCGTTGAAGACAACGGCCGCGGCATACCGGTAGAAAATCATCCGCAGTTCAAAATTTCCGCTCTTGAGCTGGTGCTGACAAAACTTCACGCCGGAGGAAAATTCGGAGGCGAGGCATCCGGCTACAAGGTTTCCGGCGGACTTCACGGCGTGGGCGTGTCCGTCGTCAACGCTCTTTCAGACCACCTTATCGCCGAAGTGAAGCGCGACGGCAAACTTTGGCGGCAAGAATACAAACGAGGCATACCGCAAGGGAAAGTGAAGGCAGTTGGCAACGCGAAAGGCACCGGCACGACAATAATTTTCAGACCGGACGCTTCCGTTTTTGAGTCGGTTGAATTCAAATTCGGCACCGTTTTGGATCGCCTCCGTCAGCATGCGTACCTTACCAGCCGCTTAACCTTCATCGCCAGGGACGAGAGAACGGAGGAAAGCGCGCGCGTATATGGTTTCTATTTTGAAGGCGGGCTCGCGAGCTATGTCCGGCATATCAATTTAGGAAAAAAACCGAAGCACGAAAGCATTTTGCACGCCAGAAAAACCGCTGATGATATAGACGTTGAAGTTGCGATGCAATATACAGAGGAATACCACGAAAATGTTTTTTGTTTTACAAATAATATTTTGAATTCGGAAGGCGGAACGCAGTTGATTGGTTTCAAGGCCGCATTAACCCGCGTTTTGAACAACTACGCCCGCGAAAAAGGATATATAAAGGAGAAGGACGGGAATCTCACAGGAGATGATGTGCGCGAAGGACTTACGGCGATTGTCTCGCTTCGCGTAAAAGAACCACAATTTGAAGGACAAACAAAAGCGAAACTCGGCAATCCGGAAGCGCGCGGCGCAACTGAAACCGTTTTCGCCGAGGCATTGCAAGTGTTTCTTGAAGAGCATCCGAGAGATGCGCAGGCGATTCTGGAAAAAACGCTTTTAGCCGCACGCGCGAGACAGGCCGCACGCGCCGCCAGAGATACGATTCTGCGAAAGGGCGCGCTTGAAGGACTTACGCTTCCGGGCAAACTCGCCGACTGCGCCAGCAAAGATAACGCGTCCACCGAGCTTTATATCGTGGAGGGCGACTCCGCAGGCGGTTCGGCAAAGCAAGGTCGCGACCGCGAATTTCAGGCCATTCTTCCGCTTCGAGGAAAAATCTTGAATGTTGAACGGGCGCGGCTGGACAAAATGCTCGCGAACACAGAACTGAAATCGCTTGTAATCGCTCTCGGAACTTCAATCGGCGAGGATTTTCGTCTTGAAAAGTTGCGCTACAACCGTATCGTGATAATGACGGACGCCGATGTTGACGGCGCGCATATTCGCACCTTGCTTCTCACGCTGTTTTTCAGATATTTTCCGGAAATTATTACGCGCGGACATTTGTTTATCGCTCAACCGCCTCTTTTCCGGGTGCAAATCGGCAAAACGGTTGATTACGCCTATTCGGAGACGGAAAGAGACGCCATTGTATCAAAACTTGTAAATGCAAACGAAAAAAAATCCGAGAAAACTATCGTTGTCAAAAATGAAGAAACAGGCGAAGAAACCGTTGAAACAACCGGCGGAACGAAAGCTAATATTCAGCGATACAAAGGTTTGGGAGAAATGAATCCGGACCAGCTTTGGGAAACTACGATGAACCCGAAAAACCGAGTAATGAAACGAGTTACGGTTGAAGACGCCGCCCGAGCCGAGGAAATTTTTGAAACGCTGATGGGTTCCGATGTAGGGCCGCGCAAACGATTCATTTCCACTCACGCAAAGAGCGTGAAAAATTTGGATATTTGACACGGTGTTTCCGGTTATGTATCATTCGAACGATTATTAACCCCCTCGCGGGGGTTTTGAGTACCGAGAAAAAGAAAGAGCGACAGTCAAATCTCCAATTCATTTAGTACTTACTATCATTAATTCTTCTCAAATATGGAGCAAACCAAACTTAATCCGTTAAAACGGCTGACGCGGTATCTTCAAGATGCCAAAGAAGAAGCAGGAAAGGTTTCATGGCCGTCAAAAAAAACGACAGTTCGTTATAGCGTGCTGGTTGTTGCGCTCACCGTATTCGTCGGCGCGTTCTTTATGGCGCTTGACTACGGTCTTTCATACTTGCTTACCTTGGTTCTGGAATAATATGGCAAAACAAACAGCCAATTACGGACGAAGGTGGTACGCAATCCACACTTACTCCGGCTTTGAAGAAAATGTTGCAGAGAATTTGAAACAACGAATTGACTCCATGGATATGGAGAATAAGATTTTTTCAGTGCTCGTCCCAAAAGAAAAAAAGATTAAAATTAAAAACGGCAAACGCAAAACCGTAGAGGAGAAAATTTTTCCGGGCTATGTGTTGGTTGAAATGGTGGTGGACGACGCGTCCTGGTATGTTGTGCGCAACACTCCAAGCGTTACCGGATTTATAGGTACAGGAAATACGCCGACGCCAATCGCGGAAGACGAGATTACGGCGTTGCAAAAAAGAATGGGGGTTTCGGAGCCGGAATTCGTGATAGATGTGCAAGTAAACGACCCTGTAAGAATATCGGACGGACCGTTTAAGAATTTTGAAGGTAAGGTTAGCGATATAGACGAGGGCCGCGGCAAGGTGAAGGTTTTGGTTAATATGTTCGGCCGAGAAACCCCGGTTGAACTGGACTTCTTGCAGGTCGTGAAGATTTAGTGTATAAAACCGCCATTAACTCATAGCGGGAGTCGCCAGGGCGTGAAATTCCTCAAAAAGCCCCCGGAATCTCCCATAAACATTAAGGAACCGGTTAAAATAACGGTTCCACCATTGCTATGGCAAAAAAATTAGTTACACAAATAAAGCTCCAGATTCCGGCTGGAGCCGCCACACCCGCGCCACCGGTCGGTCCGGCATTGGGTCAGCACGGAGTGAACATTCAGTCGTTTGTTCAGGCATTTAACGCCGCGTCGCAAGACAGGCGCGGGGACATCGTTCCGGTCGTAATTTCGGTGTATGAGGACAGAAGTTTTGATTTCATAATGAAGACGCCGCCAGCTTCGTCTTTGATAATGAAGACGCTTGGCTTGCAAAAGGGCTCTTCAAATCCACTGCTCAACAAGGTCGGAAAACTAACGAAGGCGCAACTTCGCGAGATTGCCGAGAAGAAAATGCCGGACTTGAACGCAAACGATGTTGACTCCGCGATGAAAATCATAGCCGGCACGGCAAGACAGATGGGTGTAGAAATTGTTGACTAATTATTATCCACTTGTGGGAGTCCCCTTTGGGGGCGACCGAACCACGAATATGAAAAACACAACCAAGAAAGAAGTTAAGCAAAAGATTGAAAAAAATCGCGTGTATTCTGTTACCGATGCGGTGACGCTTCTTACCGAGCTTCGTAAACCGAAGTTTGATGAGACAGTTGAAGTTCATTTACACCTCGGAATTGACCCGAAAAAAGGTGAACAACAGTTGCGCGGCACCGTTTCCCTTCCTCACGGAACAGGAAAAACAAAGAAAGTAATCGCTTTCGTTGAAGCGGACAAAGAAGCGGACGCAAAGGCGGCCGGGGCAGACATAATCGGCGACCAGCAAAAAATTGAAGAAATCGCCGTGAAGAAAGTCATTGACTTTGATGTAGCGGTAGCGACTCCTTCAATGATGCCGAAGCTCGCAAAGATTGCGCAGATTCTTGGACCGAAAGGTTTGATGCCAAACCCTAAGACAGATACTGTCGGTCCGAACATCGTGAAAATTATAACTGAACAAAAAGCGGGAAAGATATCGTTTAAAAACGACGACACCGCGAACACGCATCTTGCTATCGGCAAACTGTCATTCGGAAAAGATAAACTTATAGAAAACCTCGTTTCCTGTATGGACGCAATCCGCCGAGCAAAACCCGGAAGCGTTAAGGGTATTTATATTCTTTCCGCTTCTCTAAAAACAACGATGAGTCCGGCGATTCGCTTCACTCCAGAGGCATAAAGTAAATCGAAATTAGAGATGCCTTGTTAGGGGCGTCTTTTGTTTACAACGCATTTTCTATATGTTAACTTTAAAGTGTCGGAAGACAGAAAGGTTGGTTTAAAATGGATCAAGCCACAAGAGATTGTTTTCGTTTGGCGAGAAGCTACACCGTGGAGAAGGAGACATCATACTGCTTCCTGCAAGTGGCGGTTTTTGTTTTTGGGGGAGATGTGGGAAAATGTGTTGGTCATACCCCTCCTAACCTCCCCTATTTAGGGGAGGGATTCCATTCCTCAATTCTATAATTCCTCAATTCATTCCTCATATGCGACCTACTTGGGACCAATATTTTATGGAGATTGCCAAGGTTGTCGGCACACGCGCCACTTGCGACCGCGGTCGTTCGGGATGTGTAATCGTGAAGAATAAACAGATTTTGGTTACCGGATATGTTGGCTCGCCGAAGGGTCAACCGCATTGCGACGATGTTGGACACCAAATGAAAACCGTAAAGCACGAAGACGGAACGGAAAGTATGCACTGCGTCCGTACGGCTCATGCGGAACAGAATGCGATTGTGCAAGCGGCAAAAATAGGAGTACCGATTGAAGGCGCAACCGTATATTGTAAAATGACTCCATGTACCGTTTGTGGAAAAATGATTGTGAACGCGGGAATGATTAGAGTCGTTTGCGAAAAACGCTATCACGCCGGCGCCGAAACCGAGGAAATGTTCCGCCAGGCCGGGATTGAACTTCAATACTTTGACGAGACCGTAGAAACCTATTCAAACCAAGCTCCCATCAGCATTCCGACATCAACCGAACCGGTTATCCACAGTTGACAAAAGAACATAAAATCTGTACGCTCTTAATTAAGCGAGCGAGTATAGAACTCCTCTCGTTGTCACGACAAACCTCCGCAAAACGGGGGTTTGTTGTTGTGTCCCGACAGACGGGCCCATGGAGGTAATAGTAACCTCGTTCGCTTTGACAACGAGAAATACGGGTGCAACTCCCGTTGGGTCCACCACGCTAACGCGTGTATGTTGGGACCAACCGCCCCGCCGACGCATTTTGCTTTGGCGGGGTTTGGTTTATGCGCAAAAAAAACGACATTCCAGTTTGGAATGTCAGCGAGAGGCGCCGAGCTCCGACAGGATTTGCTTGATGGCGTCCCCGAGCTTGCGCTCGTCCGACTCTCGCATAAATCCGCCTTCTCTCGGCTGTTTGCCGTAGCCGAAGAACTTATGCCGAGTCGCTCGAACCGTATCCAGCACAAGACGCGAAACCGATTGAGCACCAAATTCACTGTCCAGCGCCGCGGAAGACATGCACGCTAGAACAGGAATCTGACTCTGTACGCACCACTCAAGTTCAATCGCGACTCCAGCCGACGACGGCTCCAGGAACGCCACCATAAGTCGCGCCCCCTCAACCATCGCTTTGTCAGTTGACCGTATCGCGCCCTGTGGCACTTCAGGCCGAGATACCGGGTCGGTACTCTCGTGTGGCAAGTACGCTTGCCACGGCTTGCATGAATTGCGTACAAAGTACGCCAGCCGAAACGCGGTCGCGTGCAATGCCTTCCTCTCGTCTATCGCCAACCCGATAAGCGGGTAAGAGAAGTAGATATACGGCTTGGTTGGCAATTCGCCGAGCATCGTGCTTGAAACAACAGGGTCAATCAAAAGTCCCATAGAACCTCCGTCTGCTCGCTATGAGCAATGATATGTTAATGCTTTGTGGTGAAAAGTCAAAAAACCACATAGATATTCCTGCGTATTCATGTGTATCCCTGCTTATTCCTCCATCACGACCCCATTTCAATTATCTTCCTGCTCTGGCGCGCTTCGGCGTCAGCGCGAGACCATTGGTAGTTGTTGTGGTCTACAAATTTCAACAAATCTGTTTCACCTATCCACGACGCGCGTTTCAAAATCTCTTTGTGAATTTTTTGCGCGACTCGGCGATAGTCCGGATGCCCTTGCGGAACTGTGCGAAGTTCAAGCAGATGTTGCGCCTCCCGAAGATTCATTCCCATCATCCAGCGGATGTGATGTCCAAAAAGAGCCGCATATTCCGCGCGATGCGTTCCGAGAGTTCGCTCAATGTCGTCGTACAACACGCAAATATCGGCGTGAATACGCAGGGCCGTATCCTTCCCTCCTATTGCGACAATATCGTCTGGTACAGTGAAACCGAGGTGTGGATTCAGCGCCTGCCTTTCAAGCGTCATCATCCTGTGTCTGTGTAAATCACGGAAGATTCCGAAATTACCGACCGCTTCAACCGTAACATCGTATCCATGTTCAAAGGTCCGCGGACTGCGGTCGCGGCGGTTTTGTCTTCCGCCGACGGCAAGCTTCATAAGCTCAATCAACTCCGCATTGTTCTTGCCTTTGAGCGCCTCAATAATTTTTTTGTACGAACAGCGCGCAAACGGAAACAAAGCCGCGGCGCAAAGATGCCACTTCGGCTCAACTCCGTCCTGAACCAGCGATGGAACTGAAATCCACGACACTTCCTCTTCCGGAACTTCCGGTTCCCAAAGCACAGGCATTCGCTCTCTTATTTGGCGAACAAGTGCCGCGTCAATTTCTTTCCAAATCGGAACTCCGGCGGGGTCGGCGCGTTTCACATATTTTGGAATCACGCGGTTAAGCGTGGCATGAAGCCGTTTTGCGATATCATGAAACTCCGCAACATCGCTTGAATATAACCGTTTAAGCAGGTGCTCAAATGTCCGGCCGTTCGCCACCATCGCCATATTCGTGAGCGTTGCCGCCGGAAGAACTATTCTCGCCGTATCGCACGCTTTTGTTCTGATATCAAAGCCATAAGCCCGTTCAAACCCTTTTCTCTGTTTGTCGTCGTCCAAATCGGCATAGCGATATTTTTTATCATCGTGCGGCTTTACCGCATATTCCGTCTCCTCCATCGGTTTTATTTCTTTGTAGTGCACCGTTAATTTTTCAACGAAGTCCGCATACACTTCAAAACACCTGTCCATGTTTTCCTCATACCTTCGCGCCAACGGCGAAGCCATAATCGTCTCTTCGCGAAGATACAGCCATTTTCCGGTCGCGCGGTCTTTCTCCGTATAAACCACATATCTGCTGGACTGCTCAATATAACTTCCAAGCCGGCGGTCTTCAATAATTTTTGTCGCCAGGTTTGATATTGAATTGAAAAGCACGGTTGCGCATTCAAGCTCCTGCACGGAATCGTCGCCATATTGAATCAGTATTCGTTCAATCAGCGCGTCCAATTTCTCCCGCTTTATTGTACCGTCCTCTTCAATAAACTCTTGCACCATAACATCAACTATGGTTCCCGGAATGCGGGACTGACGGGCAAGCATGGCCCCCATCAACCCCGCAAGTTTAGCTCCGTCAAGGGCGGTAACCGAACTTTCCGGCGTCATTAGATACTCGCGACCGCGTTCAAACATCTTCTCTTCTATGAACGAGCGGAAAGGCAGGACGGTTCCGTCCCCGAGCGCAACAAGCCGTTCGCCTGTTTTTTCATCCAAAAAAACCGCCAACCTATCGGTTTGCGATTGTTTCAACAGTCCTCCATCCGGATTTGCGTTTTGGCTTTCCATGGCAACCGAAATATCTTACCGAGAGCGCCAAAAGAGAGCAAGGAAGTTATACACAGTGGCGCCATATGATATACTCTCATCATTAAATGACTCGTCCGTTTTTTAATCCTGACATCTGATAATCCTGACATCTGAAATATGGCTTTACAATCACTCGGCGCGCTTATTGACTCTTCGTGGGAGCAGTACAGAAAAGAGTTTCCAACGCTTATTCGCTTAAGCGCGTGGTTGCTTGTGGTCGCCGCGATAAATATAGTTGCAATCGGGTTTTATCCGGTTGACGCCTATCGCGTCGTGCGTCCGCTTACCGGTCTTGAAATGTTCGGTCTTGCACTTTTCGTGTTTAACAATGTCGCAATCGGCATCATAATGGTCGTCTGGACGACAAATATGTTAATTGCGGGTGTTGATAAGATGACAGGCGGCGCGGCGGCGAATATGAAGGAAATCGCGAACCGTGGGTGGAACACCTTCATTCCGCAACTTGTCGCTTTCATTTACACCGGGGCCTCAATAACCATATCAGTGCTTATTCCGCTTCTCTTGATAAAACTTTTTACCGAAACGCTTGCTCCGTCTTTGCCGGTGCTTATGTCTTTAACGATACTCCTGATTTTGATGCTTTTGCTGATACCGTCAATCGCCGTCGTATTTATGCTGGCATTTGTTCCTTTCGCCGTTGTTGTTGACGACAAAAGAGGATTTGACGCCCTAAAAACGAGCTGGCTCGCCGTAAAAGCGAATTTTTGGCAGGTTTTTATCCGTCTCGCCGTTCCGAAAATTCTGTACTTCGGTATATTGTTTCTTGCGCAATACTTCATAATAAATGTTGTCCAGCTTGTTTTGCTCGGCACGACGGACGAAGGAAGCGGAACTTACACGCGACTTTCAACATATTTCCAAGCGGCAAGTTATCTCGCTCTGGTGGTGTTCGTAAATCCTCTTTCAATAATCACCGACTATCATATTTGGAAAAGTATAAAACAATAATTCATCGCATCATTGAATATTTATGGAAATAAAAAAACTCCCGCGTTCGCGAGAAATCGCAAAAGAGTCGTACGAGCTGTTCAAGAAGCATTGGCGCGAACTTCTGCAGGTTACGGCGCCGATGGTTGTATTGTCTGCCGCGAATAATTTCTCAACCGCGCTTCTCGTTTCACGCGGTGATACCTTAGCATATGTGGTTGCCGCGATTTTTATAGGCATAGCGACTATAGCCGTATCATATTGGACAACTGTTGTGCTCATAAAAGTTCTCGCATCGGTTCAATCAAACGGTTCAACCAATATTGAACAGGCGAAAAAAAATGTATGGGATATTCTCTTCCCTCTGCTTGGTCTCGGAATCATAATCGGAGCGCTCGCTCTTATCGGAACGGCGCTGTTCATCATTCCCGGAATTATAATCGCGATGACATTTTTCCCCGCGCAATACATGTTGATTCTTGAAGGAAAGAAAATCGGCGAATGTTTGAAAGCGAGCCGTGAAATTACGCGAGAAAGAAAATGGAATATGTTTTGGACGATGCTGTGGGCGTATGTATTGGTGCTAGTCCCGATTTGGATACTCTCTATCGTGATAGCGTGGATTTTGAGGACAATGGGAAGCGCGTTTTCAAATACCGCGTCTATAGGCCTAGCGGCCGCCGGACAAATGATGGTAATCACTCTGTTTATGCCTGTCATTGTCGGTATTGGCGTCCGCATTTATCGCGAACTCAAAAAATAATCGAAATTATCATTACCATTTTTCGCAAATCCGCAAAATAGGTGTTTAGTTTGCTCGTTTTTCCATACTTCCCCGCTTCTATCCTTCCTTGATACACTGTTCATATTATGCTCAAATATCACCACTTGGAAGCCGTGATCGGGCTTGAAGTTCATACCCAACTAAAAACTCGTTCAAAGCTGTTTTGTGAATGCGACAATTCGGCGGAAGGCGCGGCACCAAACACGCTTATCTGCCCAATCTGCGTCGGGCATCCGGGAACTTTGCCGAATCCGAATCGCGAAGCGTTGCGATACGCCGTACGCGCAGGTTTGGCTTTGAATTGCAAAATCAATTCGCCGACATTCTTTGACCGCAAACATTATTTGTATCCTGACCTTCCGAAGGGCTATCAAATTTCACAGTATGATGTTCCGGTCGCAAGCGAAGGCGAACTGACGGTTGAGTTTCAAGGAGGAACACGGACTCCGATAAAAGTTAGAATTGAGCGCATACATCTTGAAGACGACGCGGCAAAAAACATTCATCATGGCGGAAAAACGCTGGTTGACTTCAATCGTAGCGGCACACCTTTAATAGAAATGGTAACCAAGCCGGACTTGCAAACGCCTGAAGACGCAAAATCATTCCTTCAAGAGTATCGCAGAATAATGCGTACGCTTGGCGTATCGGAAGCGGATATGGAGAAAGGCCACTTGCGTTGCGACGCAAATGTGTCCCTTCGTCCTGTTGATGAAAACTGCCGCCCGACCGAGAGCGAGTTCTATCCGAAGACGGAAGTTAAAAATATGAATTCGTTCAAGTCGGTTGAACGCGCGCTGATTTTTGAAATCCAAAGACAAAAAGAATTGTGGGGAGCTAACACGCCGCCCGCTGAAAATACCACACGGGGTTGGGATGCCGTAAAACAGAAAACTATTTTACAGCGCACAAAAGAAGTCGCCGCAGACTATCGCTATATGCGTGAACCGGACTTGCCGCCGGTTGACCTCGTTTCACTTGTTAAAGAAGAGAAACAAACAATGCCCGAACTTCCGTCCGCAAAACGATTGCGATTCAAGGAAGAGTTCGGCTTGGCAGACGAGATATCGTGGACACTAACGAACGAACCGGCAATATCGGCATTCACCGAAAATGCCGCAAGCGAGTTTTATGCGTGGATTGTCGCAAATACCGATGTAACCGAAGAAAGCGTCGCAAAAAGTCATCGCGATGCGCTCGGACGCCTGCTCGGCACATGGCTGGCGACAAAACTTCTCGGGCTTCTGGAAGAAAAAAAAGAAAGTGTGAACGACACGAATCTCACCGCCGAGAATTTTGCGGAATTCCTCGCTATGATTTTTCAAAAGAAACTTTCAAATACCAACGGGTTTTCTGTGCTGGAACATATGCTTGAAAATGGGAGCGACCCGCATGAGGTTGTTGCTGAACTTGGGGTTGGCGCCGACACATCCGTTGATATAAACGACATCGCGGACAAGGTAATCGCGTCATTACCGACACAAGTTGCCGATTATCGCTCCGGCAAAACCGCCCTCCTTCAATTCTTCGTCGGCCAAGTTATGAAAGAAACGAAAAGCGCCGCCGACCCGTCGGAAGTGTCAAAACTGCTTATTGACAAATTGCGATGAGTGGCGTTCGGCTTGTTCGGTATTTTCAACCCACTTGATTTTTTCATCGCGGCGAAACCAGGTCATCTGCCTTTTGGCATAAGCCCTGGTATTTTTTTTAATCAGCTCAACCGCTTCTTCGCGTGAAAGTTCGCCGCGAAAGTGGGCTGTGATTTCTTTATATCCGATTCCGGACATCGCAGGCAACTTCGTAGACACTCCAGAATCAAGCAATTTCTTAACTTCATCAAACAGCCCGCCCTTCACCATCTCGTCAACACGCCGATTGATGCGCCTTGCCAGTTCGTCTTTCTGAATCGCAATTCCGAGCCGCATAACATCGTAATCGCGCAAATGTCCGCGAACACTTAGATCACGGCCTCGGTTTAATCGTTTCACGGAAAAAAGAGCGATTTCAAGTGCGCGGAGCACGCGGCGCGGATTTTTCAAATCAACGCGCTCTGCCGCTTTGCCGTCAAGAATACGAAGAAGAAATTTCTGCAAAATAACCGGCAACAAACCGACGACAAAACGAAAACGAGGATGCGGCGGCACATCCGGGAATTCGCGACCGTCAATAACCGACGACACATACAAACCGGTGCCGCCAACCAAAATCGGCAGGCGACCGCGCGCAACAATACCGTCAATCGCTTCAAAAGCGCGCCGCTGATATTCGGCGACCGTCATCGTTTCGCGCGCATCGGCTATATCAATGAGATGAACGCCGAGTCCGACATCTTTTCCGGTGCCGATATTAAACCCGCGATAAATCTGGCGCGCGTCCGCATTCACGATTTCTCCGCAGAATTTTTTCGCCAAAGCAAAAGCCAACGCGCTTTTCCCGGACGCAGTGGGACCGACTATCGCTATAAGTTTCGGATGAGACGCCATTTGAAAAATTCTACGAGAAATGAGTTATGAACACAACCACGGAGGTGCAAGATAAAATAAACGCGCCGAAGTGTCTCAGCGCGCCGCAGAAGTCCCAACCGCGTCGTCAGAGATGATAACGAGATCGGGAGTCGGGTGAAGTTCGGTGCGAAGCCAGGAAAGAAGCCGAGTGGCGGCCGCCTCCATAATCCACGCCCGCACACTTTCCGGACGGCATTGCCCGTCGTTATCGTACCCGGCGCTTTCTCGCCATACCCTCCAAAGGCGAAAGAGCACCGTCACCGCCTTCTCTTCAACCCTCTCTACTCGTTTCTTGCCATCGTAGTTCGGCGCATGAGCAACAACAAACCGCAAAAGCCGCTCGGAGGCCGGAATGTCATCGCGACGCAAGCACGGAAGTAACAATGGGGCTTTGAACACCCAAATGTACTCCATGAACATTCGCCGCATTCCCTCTACAACCTCTTCAATAATCACCGGGTCGTTCGCCGCAACCTGCTCGTGCAGACCAAGTCGGCGAACCTCTTTTTCGGTTTGAAGCGGCATAAGCCACCTCCTTTCTAACCCGTTCAAGGGACTTTTCAACATATGCCATATTTTCCTCTCTGTCAACATCTGCTATACTCCAACCAATATGCCAAGAACGACAGCGGCGCAAAGCCCTATGCGTGAAGCGCGCAAACCTCAACTGCAAAAACCGGAGGATACGGTTAACAACGACGCCCTGCTTTCAATCGCGGAAGCGGCGGAAAAAACAAGCGTGCCGAAAAAAGCTGTCGTTGAGTTCGTTAAACCGCCGATACAAGAAAGTCGTCAGGTGTTTCAGGTTGGGGAAAGCGTCCAGATTCCCGACTCCGAACACGGTTTCATCGGCGGGACGATTGTTGACACCGTACAGGACGGCGATAAGTTTTTATATGTAATCGGTTTTGAACGAAACGAACGCAAGCTCAATAAACGAATATCTGAACGCCAGCTTGTTGAATTACAAGTTGAACAGTCGCTGATGAGCGCCGCTGACGAAATGATTGACGCGGTATGCGACGCTTACAATGTACCGGCGGTCCAACGCGGGAAACTTAACGCAAATCTGTATCCGGTAGCGCGAGCGCTTTCAGATATGCACCCAAGACAAGCTGAAGCGGCATTCAAGGAATATATTCGTCAGCGCGCCGGAGAAAGCGACGAACGCGCCGGAATAGATGCCCAAATGGAAGTGCTAGCCGCAAGAGCGCACCGAGACGGAGAGCCGCTACGAGAACCGCTTTTGAAACATTATGAAGAAGAGGATGTTGATGAGCTTCACACCGACCTTGAAGAAGTTACGGACAACATTAAAAAATTACCAGATGGCGCGATTGAAGAAACCGGAATTCAGCTAGTTAACGACAGCGGTGAAGTTATAACACAGCTCGCGGGGGATATTGAAGTAGAAGACGATACGGAAAAAATAGTTGATCTTACGGAAGCGTTGCATGCCGCCAGCGGTCCTCTTGCACTCGGTGCCGGAATGCTTAACGCAGAAGCGTATAATGCCGCGTTGAAATGGGCCGAACAAAAGTTTGAAATCGCGCCTTCGGTTGTTGAAACCGACGAAGGCGACCAACGGGTGGCTCGTTCGCTTCCGGAATATTTCGCACTAAAAAAACAATACGAAAATTGCGGGGTTACCGGAGAATCGGACAGAGAAGAGTTTGACGATGTGCTTGAAGAGCTTGCCGCTTCAACCGACCCGAAGCTTGAGAAGAAAAGAGTGGCGGCCGAAGCTTTGATTGAAGATATCAAAAACGGCAAAGTCGTCGCGTTTGCCGATGTCTTGAAAACTTTAATTGAACCGCGAAAAGATGTGTTGTCAGTCCAGGACGCGTATGACCGGCTGAAAACGCAATACGAAAATGCCACTGCGCCGCAGAGCAATGTAAGAACCGGGGTTGATTTACCGACATTTATGAAGGTGCTGGATGAAATGGTTGCAAATCAGCCGAAGAATTTATCTGACACGGCAAGACGGGATGCCGCGATAAAGTTAAAAGCCGACATTGAAAGCGGAGAAATAATGTCTGTCGCTGATTATCAGGAAGAAATAGCCAAAAATATCTCTAAAGGCACAAAAGCGTTTAAGACCGAACGACGAGCCGCAAAGAATGCTGAAGAAGAGGCAAAGTTGGATGCAGAAATCAATGACGGCTTCAATCTCCCGCGCGAAAACAAGATTTCCGAATCGGCAGACGAAGCGCCGAATCCAAGCAGAAGGCGCGGAATATTTTCAAATTATAAATCAATAGAACATGGCGGGACTTCTGAAATTATTGACCGCAGAACTCCGCGAGTTTTTCAGGCCAATGAAGAAATAAAGAAGGAACTTGAAGTGGAAGAGCGAATGGCCGGGGCGGAAGAAACGCCGGTAAAAATGCGCGTTGAGCGGCTTGTTGAATACGCAAAAAAGAATATGAACGCTAATGCGAGAGAGATGGACGCGTATCTTGGTTCGTTTGAGAAATTGAAAGACCTCACGCCGGATGCGTATTTAGAGCTTCAGGATAAAACAACAGTTGGCGGTTTCTTCGCGAGATGGAAAGCACGGCGCAAAATCAAACACTGGGACAATATTTTGAACAGAGTGGAGACCGCGAGCAGGAAACCAAAATCAAAAGAGGCGAAAAGAAAGATAGTCAAATCAAGAATCAAAAAATCGCTGGAACAAAATCCAAAAGAGTAGAAACTGTGTATCAATGTTTTGTAATTAGAACCCTCTCTGTCGTTTTACCTCCGCTCGCATCGCAGAAATGAGATTGTCTTGAGAAACAATCAACGGTTTTTCTTCTCCGAAAACGCGAATCTGATAATCGCCTCCGGCGGCTTCTTTGTCTCCGAAAACAATCGTATACGGAACTTTCATTCTGGACGCTTCGCGGATTTTTGCGCCGACAGTCGCGTCAGAAGTATCGGCTTCCGCGCGAATATCTTCCTCCTTTAAAGAGGAAACGAGAGCTCTCGCAGCTTCAACGTGCGCCTCACCAACGCTCGCGATACGAACTTGAACGGGAGCAAGCCAAAGCGGAAAAGCTCCGGCATAGTGTTCAATTAGTACAGAAATAAATCGTTCAAGCGAACCGGAAATCGCGCGATGAATCATCACCGGCCGCTGTTTCGTGCCGTCCGCCGCGGCGTATTCAAGACCGAATCGCTCCGGCTGATTGAAGTCAATCTGAATAGTCGCCAACTGCCATTCGCGTCCAATCGCGTCTTTCGCCATAAAGTCAATCTTCGGCCCGTAAAACGCCGCTTCGCCGACTCCCAATTCATATTCTTGTTTCTTATCTTCAATCAATTCGCGAAGCACATTTACCGCCTTCTCCCATGCCGCCGGTTCGCCAAGATACTTTTCCTGATGTTGTGGGTCGTTTACTGACAAGCGCAAACGCAAAGACATTCCAAACGCCGCGTAGAACTTTGAAATGATTTCAAAGATTCCGTTTGCTTCTTCCTTTACCTGTTCAAGCGTACAGAAAATATGCGCGTCGTCTTGCGTGATAGAACGAACGCGGGACAGACCGGCAAGTTGTCCGGTATTTTCATCGCGATAAACGGTCGTAACTTCTGACAGACGAAGCGGTAAGTCGCGCCACGACCGCGGAGACGAAGCATAAATCTGCGTGTGGTGCGGGCAGTTCATCGGTTTCAATACAAACACTTCGTCCGACTTTTTTGAAGACACATGAAAAATGTCATCAGCGAATTTATCCCAATGGCCGGATGTCTTGTACAAGTCGGATTTCGCCATATGTGGAATCCACACGCGCTCATATCCATACGGTTTCATAAGCGACCAAACAAAATCCTCCAACGCTCGGCGAAGCAAGTATCCTCTTGGAGTGAATAGCGGAAGACCGGGACCAACCAAGTCAGAGAATGCAAACAAGTCCAGTTCGCGACCAAGCTTGCGATGGTCGCGCTTCTTTGCCTCTTCCATCATTTTCAAATGCGCGTCCAGCTCTTCTTGTGTTTCAAAACACAATCCATAAACGCGCGTGAGCATCGGGTTCGTTTCCTTGCCTCGCCAATACGCCCCGGCGAGTTTATCCAGTTTGAATGCTCCGATTTCGCCAGTGTTTGAAACATGCGGTCCGCGACATAGGTCTATAAAAATGTCGCCTGTCTTGTATATCGTTGCAATATCCGGATGAGCCGCATCAACATCGTTTTCTTCATCCGCGCCGACTTTTGTCGTCCCCTTCTCCTTCAAATCCTTAAGCAGTTCCACCTTGAACGGTTGTTTTAGCTTCTCAAAGAATGCGATGGCATCCTCTATTTTCATTTCTTCTTTTTCAAACGGAAGATTTTGCGCCGCAAGCTCGCGCATTTTTTTCTCTATCGTGTCCAAATCCTCCGGCGAAAGCGCGCGACCAACATCAATATCGTAATAGAATCCGTTTTCAACAACCGGTCCAACGCCAAATTTTGCGTCCGGAAACAATTGTTGAACGGCCGCCGCCATAAGGTGCGCGCAAGAATGACGCATTAAGTTGAGTAAAATATCAGATGACATATTTGTAAATCTCATTATTTAGCCAGCGCGGTTGAAGTTCCATATCCATATCTACCGACTCTCAATCACTACTTCAATGTGGTCTTTCAGGCGCGGTATGCGGCGCACGAAGAATGGAAACAAATCAACTGTCGCGTTCTTTACTGCAGGAAGTTCCTTTAAATACGCTTCCGCTTCAGCCGCTTTCAAGCCGATTAGCTTATCTTTGTCAAGAAGTTTTGATGTCGCCTCAATGGATGCGAAACCGGATACGGAGACGGTAACTTTAACGATGCCCGTGCTGACATTCCAGTCGTTTATTTTGACATCCGAAAGCGCCTCGCTTGCCACTAAAATCTGTCCATCCGGAACATGCTCTTGCAGTTCTGCTTCGGAAACCGCTTTCAGTTTTGCGTCATCATAAAACATACCCTTCGCCTTCGCGATATATGTTACTGCAAACGAACCCGCCTCGGTTCCGGGAGCGGTATCAGATTTTTTCTCGGCAACATCCAAAGAGAAAACGAAACCTGACAGCGATTCCGGCAAACCTGTTTGCCACTTCGCTTTCAGCTCATCCGACAATTCCGTCTGCAAAATATCACCTGCCGCCGCTAAATCATCTTCGGTAACCCGCCGTTTTATTTCAGTCCCGCCAACCATCTTCTCCGCGCTTTTTGCGTAAATCTCTTTCTGCCTGGCTTGCGGAAGTCCTGGGATTGTAAACGCCGTCGCTTCAATCTCGCCTTCCTTGCCTTCTTTGTCGGCGCGCGCCTCAACCGAAACCGTCCCTTTCGCCGGCACAATAACTCCGCTTGTTATTCTGAATAACACGCCTTCCGGCGACAAAAGGCGCGTGGTTGCTACAAGTTGTTGCTCGGTCAAACTGTCGTTTTGAATTGTAACAATGCCATGCGCCTTTGCGGGAATTTCCGTTCCCTCGCCTTTCACTTCAAAGGTCCTCGCGCGCTCCACATTCTCCTCAAAGAACCTGCCCGCAATATCCTCCGGACCCTGGGGTTCCGAGACGATTCTTGCGAAAAACTCCGTTGAAACAGGCACATCGGCCGTCTCAATCCTAATCGTCGCCTTAACCGTTGCGAGATATAAAACTACGGTTAGCATAGCGACCGTAAGAGCTAAAAAAACGGCGGCAATCTTTCTGTAAAGCCGTACGGACGGCGGCACCGGCACGCGAAGACGTGGTCTAAGTTTTGGCATATTTTTTACTCTCAATATATGGACATAACGCTATGTAACAGGGCTCTATCATTGTCTGAAAATGGCAATCTCCTCGCTCTTCAAACGAAAAAATCCTCAATGTACTCGCCGGTACACCTGCGGTTTTTTTGTTTTCCAGAGCATCGGATATTGCTCATTTTCAAGAATGCTAAGTCCCGTTTCATAGTGTTATGTCCATAGGTAAGCGAATTAGCTCAAATATTCATCACCGTCCCATATCTTAATGGTATTGTCATCGCTTCCTGAAACAATGCGGCCGTCCGGAAGGACTTGGAGGGTATACACCCAGCC
>CAYIOW010000001.1:0-53378 GCA_964365275.1 uncultured Gammaproteobacteria bacterium | reverse complement strand
CCACTTCCGGGATTCGAACCCGGGACCTCTGCTTTACGAAAGCATTGCTCTACCAGCTGAGCTAAAGTGGCCAAAATAGAAAGTCCTGATTCAATCTGAATGCTGGCTCTAGTTTGTGTTATACTGGCAGGCGACAGTGTAACGGAAGTCATTCAATTCATCAATAGGCAATGATTCGTCTTCACAAGGTGCATAAAAGTTTCGCGCCGGATGTGCACGCTCTTCGCGGAATAGATTTGCATGTGCCGCCCGGAGAGTTTGTGTCAATAGTGGGACAGAGCGGAACCGGTAAGACGACGCTAGTCAAACTTTTGATAGCCGAAGAAGCGCCGACACACGGGAAAGTTGTCGTGGGCGGCTGGGATATTACAAATCTGCACGCTTCGCAGGTTCCGTATTTGAGAAGACAGATAGGCGTTGTGTATCAGGATTTCAAACTGCTTCCGAGAAAAACGGTTGCTGAAAATGTCGCCTTCGCGCTTGAAGTGTCAGGCGAGCCGAAATCAAAAATCCGCGATGTTGTTCCGCGGGTTCTTTCAATTGTCGGGCTGGGAGGCAAGGAACACAGGTTTCCGATACAACTTTCCGGAGGCGAACAGCAAAGGGTGGCAATAGCGCGGGCTTTGGTGCATGGACCGAAAATACTTATTGCCGATGAGCCAACCGGAAATTTGGACACTATCACCGCGCATGAGATAGTTGAACTGCTTCAAAAAATAAACGGCTTTGGCACTACTGTGCTTTTGGTTACGCACGACAAAGACATTGTTGACCATTTACATCGCCGCGTCGTTGTTCTGAAAGACGGGCAAATCGCTATGGACCATATCGGAAAATACGCTCTGGTATGAAAACACATCGCTCATTCGCACGGGCCTTCGCTTTTGCTCTGCAAAATATAAAAAGGAATGTTTGGCTTTCAATAGCCACCGTGCTTGTTTTTGCTCTCGCGCTTTTGTCGGTTCACACTCTCATTGTTTTGCGCGTGCTTACGAATGCGGCAATCCGCGGAGTTGAAGAAAGGATAGATGTATCGGTGTATTTCAAGAAAGGAACGGCTGATGACATTGTATTCGGCGCGCGCGATTATCTTGTCGGACTGTCGCAAGTTTCAGAAGTTAAATATGTGAGCGCGGAAGAGGCGAGAGAGCGGTTCGTGAACAGGCACAAAGCAGATGATGAGATACTGGAGTCCCTGAATGTAATAGAAACCAATCCGTTCAGCGGCTCTCTCGTTGTGAGCGCAAAAAGTCCGCGGGATTTTGATTTCATTCTTGAAGCCGTGGACAATCCGACCTTCGGTTCGTTCGTAAAGAAAACGGATTTTTCGGACTTTGAAGGAATACTTGAAAATATCAACCGTTATACGAACAATGCTCAAATCGCCGTTGCCGTATTTGCCGGCATTTTGCTTGTGATAGCGGCGCTTATTGTCTTCAACGCGATTCGCCTTGCAATCTATACGCATCGTGAAGAAATCGGAATAATGCGGCTGGTCGGGGCGAGCAACGGATTCATTCGTCTGCCTTTCGTGATTGAAGCGATATTGTTCGGGCTGTTCGCGTTGATAATCACCGCGGCAATCGTGTACCCGTCCGTTCGTGTTATTGAACCGCCGCTTGTTTCGTTTTTTGACGGACTGGATGTCGGTTTAATCTCGTACTATAACTCAAACGGAATTTTGATGTTTTTGTGGCAACTTGGGTTGCTTTCCGTTCTTTCAACATTGTTTTCTTTTTTTGCGATGAGCCGATATTTGAAAAAATAAAAGCGGTTCGTTTGGCGCATTCATAAAACGAAGTTGAAATGTTGCTCAATTCGCCTCTGGCTTGACTCGCGGTCGCGCTGGAATGCGACAACGCTCCGTCCTACGAATCGGGGACAGGGATTCGGCCTCGCCTCTTGTCGCGCCAGTCGCGCGACAAGGGCTGGCCACCGGCTCGCGGTGGCTCTGGGGAGCCACATCGCTCCGCCGTTCGAATCCCCGCTAAACGCCAAGCAGTTGGCGTTTAGCTAGAACCAAAACAGAAAATCCAACCTCGGTTGGATTTTCTGTTTTGGTTCGGGGACAGGGATTCGAACCCCGATTCACGGCTTCAAAGGCCGCTGTCCTACCATTAGACGATCCCCGAATACGCGGGCAGTGTGTCATTTTTTTCCAAAGCAGTCAAAAATAATCGCCCTTGTCAGTCGGACTAGGGCGGTGCAGAAGGTCGGAGCTTGCGGATGCGGAGCAGTTCGTCGCGGAGCCGTTTTTCGTAGAGTGGCAGGAACGGCAGAGGTAGAACCATCACGAAGACGAAGACCGACATCCACCCGTAGAACGCGAGCAGTCGTTGCGCTTGTTCTTCGGGAAGTTTGGCCAGCGCCACTTCGTTTTCGGCCCTTCGCTTTACCCACCGCGCGTATGCGCCGAGCGCGATTGCCTTGCCACAAATATACGCGACATTCAGTCCCACGATTGCGCCGAGCGAAGCGTAGAACCAACTTATTGGTTCGGGCATCGTTTCTCCTTTGCCGTTGAGGTGCAGAAGAAGTGTCAGGACTGGGTGCGGAATTCGTCCACGCGGCGCAGAATCGGTCGTTCGCAGCGTTCGCGGTCGGCGATGAAGCTGCGCAGGGTGGCGATATCAACCGGTTCGGTCGCCTTGGCACCGACCAGCTTCTCCGCCTGAAGCTGACGGAACACCAGCTCGCCGAGTCCGATGGCGCGGTTTCCGGCAACCCGCAGGCGATCACGAAGTTCGCCGACAATCATCATACACGGAGGATTCTCAAGCGCGTCCGCCAGAATGCGCCGCGCGAGTCCGCTCCACGCGAACTGTGGTTTCCGTTCAACTTTTTTGGGTTCAAACGGAATCCTGTGAGGAGACGGCGGTTCTTTGATGCCCGCGTTCGGTGTGCCGGTTCCTTTCCGGTTGCCGAGCATGTCTTCGGGCAATTCGCACCCGGCTCTCTGGAGCAGTCGCACAACAGCGCCGATGTCGGCTGTGTCGCTCAACTTCGGGTCAAATCCTTTTTTGGCGAAAAGAGCGAACGAGTTGCTCAATTCGCGGAGCGCCCGCCGCGCGTCTTCGTTACGGCACCTGTCCAACGCATCTGAAAAGGTGCGAATGCCACCGACAGCTTCCTGCTTGCGCGCTCTGGATGTGTTCACCAACATTGTCAGAACTTCTTCAACGGCGCTTATGCGCCGTCTTTGATGGACTGAAAGAGGTTGCAGTTTCATAACTTCCTCCATTCGCCGACATATTGCGCGAAGCGTTGCGAATTGTCAATAAAAACACCCCGACCAGACGGTCAGGGTCTAGGATTTGTCGTTGAGTTCTTTCAGCGCGCGTTGTATGTTCTCCGGCACAGTTGCGTCTTCGTATCTAAGGTCCTTCGTTTTCTTCGCTCCGAAGATACGGTATCGGTCGTGCACGGTGAGAAGCGCGGTTACGCCTCGTATGCCTTCCTCCTCACCGTCCTTGTAAAAAAAGTCAATCGCCGTGCCGTATGTTGGCTTCTTCGTGTCTAGAAGAGCCAACAGACAGCCATGGACTTTCCTGATTGTGCGGTTAGCATGATTTTTGGGCATAAGCCCTCCTTTCTTATCCTGCTTTGGCATATTGCAACTGTTTGCGCGCGCGGTCAAGTTGAAAGAATTATGAAGAAGGCGAAATGAAATAATACCCCGCATGCCAGAACGGCTAGGCGGGGGACGCGGAAGATGGTGTGTTCACCGGGCCATCTTCCAGATATTGAATCATTGCGATAATGAAATCGTCGCCCCACACTGGAATCATGTGGGATGCTTTCAGGTACACAAGGTTCAGGCGAAGTTGTATCGCCCGACGCATCAGCGCCTTTACCTCGTCTATTCTCGCGTCCTTATCCAGCGATAGCGTGATGTGCCGGATGTCGCGAATCGTGATGAGAAATTCAACCGCACGGTCTATCAGTTGAACCGAACCGTCCGGTTGTCCTTCCAGCGCGGTTTTAAGACCTGCTCTCAACGACGGTACTTCCGGATTGAGATACTGCTTTTCGCGCTCTCTGAAATGCGCGTCGTTTACCAATAGCGTCGTCATTACGGCTTCACGCAATGCGACATCTTGATTCTCGCCGGGAGTCCACGACGGGACCGGTTCTTGAGGAGAACGCGCTCCGCCCCAGCCAGCCCGAATCACTCCTTCTACGCGTCTAGCTCCTCTGCTTGGCAACTTCTTCGCGGTGAGATTGAACCACTCCGAAAACATTTTATGTCCGTCGGTCATAATGACCTCCTTCAATAGACAATGTTATCGTACAGAGCCGATAAGGACAATGGGGATGGAATGGGGTGCGAATTTGTCGGATTTGGTATAGTCACTTTTTTCACGATCGTGAAAAAAGTGACATGGAATCAGGACGAACCTTATTTTTTTTATGGCTGTAATGGTACAGCATTATGTTATGTTTATCCACAGTTCTGTGCATAACTGGTTGGTTTGTTCGGTGTATGTTTCGTTGACCGAGTGTTGAGGTGTGGCTAGAATTGGGAGCGAAGGGTAATAAGTGGGAAGGAGTGGGAAACGCAGGGCTAGCAGTACCTTGCGTCTCCCGCCCTCGTTTTTATACCTGTGGAAAATTAAGGAACCTCTATAAATGGATGAGATGCGTAGCGCTGGAGGTGAGCAAATGGCGAGGCGTAGGTACTTCTACGGTGAGACATTTGTGAGCCGAAGCGCAAGCATATCGCCGTTTAGAGAGGTTACCAATATGTTCTTAGGGGAATACCAACATGTGGTGGACGATAAAGGCCGGATATCCATTCCGGCGAAGTTTAGAACGGCGCTGAAAGGCGGCGCAGTCGTAACTCGCGGACTTGACCGTTCGCTTGTCGTTTACGCAATGCGCGAGTGGAAAATACTCGCCGAAAAGTTGGCTTCGCTTCCCATTTCGGAACAGAACTCTCGCGCTTTCGCTCGGCTTATGCTGGCGGGCGCGATGGATGTGGCGGTGGACGGCCAAGGCCGCATCGCCGTTCCGGAATATCTTCGCCAATACGCCGGGTTGAAAAAATCCGTCGTTGTCGCCGGTCTCTACAATCGCCTGGAGATTTGGGACGGAGAGGCGTGGTCTTCCTACAAGAACAAAACTGAAGGGGAAAGCAACGCGATTGCTGAAAACTTAAGCGCGCTCGGCATTTGACGCATATGGACCACCCTCATGTTCCAGTCCTCCTGGAGGAGGTGCGTCATGGACTTTTGCCTGCGCCCGGGAAGGTATTTGTTGACGGGACACTCGGATTCGGAGGGCACGCCTCCGTTCTGCTTGAGAATTCGGCGCCATCCGGAAAGTTGTTTGGGATTGAATGGGACCCGGCAAATCTTTCGGAGGCGAAAAAGCGTCTGGCGCGATTCGGAAGCCGTGCGATGCTTGTACACGGTAACTACCGGAATCTCGCCGAACTGCTTGCGGCGAACGGGCTTGAAAAAGTTGACGGCATTCTGCTTGACCTCGGCTTTTCGTCCGTTCATGTTGATGACCCGGAGCGCGGTTTCAGCTTTCAGGCGGACGGGCCGCTTGACATGAGATATGACAGAACAGAAGGCGAGAGCGCGGCGGATATTGTCAACGGATGGAGCGAGGCCGAGCTTGCGGAGTTGTTCCGCGAGTACGGCGAAGAACCGCGAGCAAGACAAATCGCGAAGGCGATTGTAGCGGTCAGACGAAAGGAACGATTCGCGCGGACGCTTGAACTTGCGCGATGCGTTGAGTCGGTTTCAAAACGGACAAGTCGTCTGCATCCAGCGACGAAGGTGTTCCAAGCGTTGCGGATGGCGGCGAACGACGAGCTCGGCGCGCTGAAAGAATTTCTTCCGCAGGCGGAAGGCGCGCTGAAGGACGGCGGCAGGCTCGCGATTATCTCGTTTCATTCGCTTGAAGACAGAATCGTAAAACGGTTCGTAAAAAATTCACGCTCACTTGTCGCGACGGCGAAAAAACCGGTTGTAGCGTCAAGAGCGGAAATTCAAAAAAATCCCCGCGCTCGGAGCGCCAAACTCCGCGTGGCGGAAAGAAAAAACAAAACACAAACTTATGACAACAAGAACAGCCGCGTTCGTTTGCGCGAACCGGACCGTATGTCCAAACTGGCGCGTGATTTCTAACGCATTTGCTTGTCTTGGAATAATCGGTCTCGCCGTGTTCTATGTGTTCCAGATTTCCGATACGACTGCGCGCGGGTTTGCCTTGCGTGATTTGGAAAAAAATGTTGAGGCGTTGAGATTTGAAAATCAGAAGCTGATGGCGGAGGCGGCGTCCATCAAACGGTTGCCGTCAGTCGCGGAAAGAATGCAAATGCTCGGTTTGTCGGCTCCGATGAAAACGATTTATCTTTCGGGAACGGATTCATTGGCAAGGAGGTGAAATTATCGTCTGATATTCCGGCGTTGAGCGCGCCAAAATATCAGGCGGGAAAGCATGCCGCCTGTGCATAGGAAGAAGTGAGTGAGCAGAAAGGCCGCGAACGCGGCTTTTCTGTTTGTCTTGCTAACTGTTGTCATTCGTGTCATATTCGGCTCATGTTTCGCGTAACGAAAAATTCAAAAACTACAAAAGCGCGGCTTGCCACGCTTGAAACGGCGCATGGAAATCTCAAGACGCCGTTTTTTATGACTATCGCCACGAAGGGCGCGGTTAAGGCGTTGGCGGTTTCTGATTTGAAACGATTGGGAGTTCCGATTGTTCTTTCAAACACATACCATCTTTTGGTGAAGCCGGGGATGGATGCAATGAGAAGGGTTGGAGGACTTCACGAGTTTATGGGCTGGAACGGTCCGATTCTTACGGATAGCGGAGGTTATCAGGTTTTTTCATTGGACGCGATGCGAAAAGTTACTGAAGACGGGGTATTTTTTCAGTCGCACATTGACGGAAGAAAAATATCTTTGACGGTTGAAGAGTCGGTGGCGATGCAACAAGCGATCGGGAGCGATATTATGATGCAACTTGATGTTGTTGAAGCGCCGAAGGCGCCGAAAAGCGTAATTGAAGTCGCGATGGAGAGGTCGGTAAGGTGGGCGAAGAGAGCGAAGACATATTTGGAGGAACATTGCGGTGGTTCAATTATTCCTAACGGCAAACGGCAAATGTTGTTTGGGATTGTGCAAGGAGGGATATACGAAGATTTGAGAAAGCGTTCCGCGGAGTCGCTTATTAATTTAGACCTTGACGGATATGCAATCGGAGGGTTGTCGGTCGGTGAATCGCGAGAAGACAATTTGCGTGTTGCGGAATTCACCGCCAATCTTCTTCCTAAAAACAAACCGCGGTATTTTATGGGCGGAGGTATGCCGGAGGAAATAGTCGCCTATGTTCAGATGGGAATTGATATGTTTGATTGTGTGATTCCGACTCGCCACGCAAGGCACGGCTCGCTTTTCGTATGGAATGGAGAACCGACTCCGGAGCGATTGCTTAAAGGCGATTTTTATGAAGAGCAAAACATTAAGAACGCGGTTCACGCATATGATAATAGTCCGATTGACGAGTTTTCCGATGCGCCTTTGTCGCTTTCGCATAGTCGCGCTTACCTTCATCATCTCTTTGATACGCAGGAGCCGCTTGCGATTCGTATCGCAACGGAAAACAATGTGCGATTTTATATGCGGCTGATGGAAATATTGCGTGTCGGAGTTCAAAACGGAATAATCTAGACGATTGCTGGTTGGTGGGTAGGTATTGAATTGAATCCGTCATTGGTTGTAGTGGCAACCAAATGCGAATTTTTGGTTGTTATATAAGTACTCGTGATATAATTAACCTATGGTTTCTATTCCGTTTGGCGAAGCGATGTCGCTTTTTTTCCGCGATTTCATCGGCGGCGTTGTTGGGTATCCGGTGTGGTGGTATGGAAAAGGGCTGAAGGGCGCCGCGCTTCGTCTGTGGCGCGCGCATTCAAGTTATCGCTTGTCGCTCGGAGTTTCCATATGGATAAAAAATATTTTCGTTCCAATGTACGGAAGCAATGACATCGGCGGAAGGATAGTCAGTTTCTTAATGCGTTGCGTGATGATTGCGATTAAGCTGTTCGTTCTTGCGGCATCTTCGGTTATTTTTGCATTTTTGTTTTTAATTTACATTTTGCTCCCGGCAGTCGCGCTGATTTTGCTTGCTTATCATGCTTTTGGCGGACTGATTTCTTATGTCTGACAAAACGCCGAAAATTTTTGAACAGCTGAACTCGTTTCAGTATCGCTCCGCGTCCACGGAACTGCCTTTTTCGTTCTGGATGTCGGCGGCGGGGAAAATTTTTGAATGGAATGCTCGGATGGACGCTCCGGCGAGAGCGTTGAGGAAAATGACGCGAGCCGTTAATACGATTGTGGACGGCGTTGTTTTGCTTTGCTTGGGAGTGGCGCTGGCGATGTTTGTGGTTACGACATTTGTTTTGCTTCCTGTTGAAACATGGTCTCGCGCGGAGTTTTGGGCGGCTCCTTCGGCGGAGCAATTTTGGCTTTGGCTTGCGGTGAACATTTTGTTTTACGGAATTTATCGCAAAGCAAGGCGACACAGGGACCCGAAACAGCGGCTCGCGGCGCGCGATTCTTCAATGCCTGTACTGTTATCAGAATCGGAAAAAGCGGTTGTTTCGCGAAAATCGCGCGTTGATATTTTGGATATCTGTTCGGACGAGACAAAAAGGGGGATTGAAAGCGCTGCGGATTTGGCGGAATCGTTTTCGCACGAAGAAATTGATGTTCTACATTTGTTTGCCGGACAGCTTCCTAGGCCGAGCGTTGGTCAGATTTTCACGCGACTCGGTCTCATTTTTGATTCAATCAGAGACCCGCTGGCGCGAAAACTGGCATCTTTGAAAACCGGCGGCGGTTCGCTCGCAAAGTTTTCGGAAAGCGGCGAACGGGCGATTTTAGGCGCCGTACTGTCGGCGAGAGCGGAAGGCAGGACGGTTGTAACTCCGGTTGATATCCTTGTCGCGTGCTTCGCAATTTCACCGTTTCTTCGTGAACTGTTTTACGAAGCCGGCGTTGAGGAAGACGAAGTTTTGGGCGTTCTTGAATGGATGTCGGTGCGCGAACGGCTTCGCGCGAGATGGTTTGCTTTCCGCGAGGCGGCCTTTCTGAAACCGGTTGGGCCGGTGAATCGTGCTTATACTTCGCGAGCGACGCCGCTTTTGGACTCGGTCAGCACGGATTTGACCGGACTCGCGACACGATACGGCGTGCAGATGCTTGTTGGCAGAAATGAAGAAACGACGCGTGTCTTGAGGGTGTTTGAAAGCGGAGGCCGCGGGGTGATTTTAGTTGGTCAGTCGGGCGTTGGTAAACGGGCGATAATCGGCGGATTGGCGGAAAGAATGGTTACGGAAGAAGTTCCCGCTCTTCTTCAAGACCGCCGTCTCGTTTCAATAGACACTCCTCGGCTCATGGCGGGAGCAACCGCGGCGCAAGCCGAAGAACGGTTATTGCGGCTTTTGGGTGAAATTGCGATGTCAGGAAATGTTGCTCTGGCTATTCCGTCGATTGACCAGTTGTCCACGGCTAATCAGGCGGGCGAGGGAGGTCTTGATTTGGCAACTATTTTGGCGCAGGAAATGGAAAAAGGATATTTCGTTACCATAGCGACAGCTACGCCGGACGCCTATCGCCGCTCAATTGAAAATACTGCGCTCGGAAATGTTTGCACGAAAGTTGTAGTTGAGGAACCGGAAGTTCCGGAAGCCGCGCGCGTGCTTGAAGCGCACGCCGGAAAGCCGGAATCCGAGCACGAGGTTATGTTTACTTACGAGGCGCTGTCGGCATGCGCGTCAATGTCATCGCGATTTATGCATGACGCCTATCTTCCGGAAAAGTCGATTCGCATAATGGATGAAGCGGCGATGCTTGCCAGAGGCGAGAGAGGCGCCGGCTCAACCGTTACGAAGGAGGATGTGGCGAAAGTGGTTTCCTCCGCTTCGCGCGTTCCGTTGACCGCAGTTGCCGAAGACGAGAAAGAAAAACTTCTGCGCCTTGAAGAAGTTCTGCATCGCCGCGTGATAGGACAGGACGAGGCCGTGAAAATGGTTGCCTCCGCGCTCCGCAGAGCCAGGACTTCTCTTCGCTCCGGAAGTCGCCCAATCGCCAATCTGCTTTTCCTCGGTCCAACAGGCGTTGGAAAAACGGAGCTGGCGCGCGCCGTTTCAGAAGCATATTTTGGCGCGGAAGACGCGATGACGCGATTGGATATGTCCGAATATCAGGAGCAGGGAAGTATGCATCGTCTGCTGGGAGTGCCTGGAAGCGGGCAAGGCGGCATTTTTACTGAAGCTGTTCGCGCAAAACCGTTCGCTTTGGTGCTTTTGGACGAGCTTGAAAAGGCGAACGAGGATGTTTTGAACGCTTTTTTGCAGGTTATGGAAGACGGACGGCTTACGGATGCCACGGGCCGCACGGTTGATTTTACGCAAACGATAATAATTGCCACTTCAAACGCCGGCGCAAATTATATCCAGCAAGCGATTCGCGCAGGCACGGCAATGGATGAGATAAAAACGAAACTTCTTGAAGACGAACTTCAGCGCGTGTATCATCCGGAATTTTTGAACCGTTTTGACGGAATCGTGGTTTTCTCGCCGCTCACGCCCGACAATGTCCGAGCGATTGCCGATTTGCTAATTTCAAAAGTTCAATCGCGGCTTGAAGAGAAGGGCATTGCGCTCACTGTTACCGACAGCGCGCGAACCGAGCTTGCGGCGGCCGGCTACGACCCTGAATTCGGCGCCAGACCTTTGCGACGGGTTATTCAGGAGAGGATTGAAGATAAATTGGCTACATTATTATTGCAAGGCGGGGTTTCAAGACGCGACACCGTTGTTTTTGACGGCGGAGGAGAAACGAGGGTTGAAAAAGCGCCGGCGCTATGAAGTCGCTTCTGCTGATTTCGGGTTTTCTCCTCTCCGGAATAGCGACTCCGTTTCTTGCCGTGTTTTTGAAAAAAGCCGGTTTGGTTGATGTTCCGAATTCGGAAAGGAAGATTCACAAAAATCCGGTTCCGATAGGAGGAGGCGCGGCGATTGTTTTTTCTGCGGCAATATTGTCCATTGTTTTGATTTATCGCGGAGGTCTTCTTACTTCCGGCGCAGTCACTCCCGCGCATTATCTCGGCTTATTTGCCGGAGCGCTCATTTTGCTTATAGGGGGCTACATAGACGACAGGCACAAAATTCCCCCGGCATGGCAATTTGTTTTTCCGATTTTGGCGGCGTTGTTTGCAATCTCCGGCGGACTTGAAGTAAGAAAGATAACGAACCCTTTCGGCGGCTATGTTTTTCCGGGCGCGTTCTCGGACATTTTGGTTTTTTTATGGCTGATTGGGATGATGTATACGACGAAACTGCTTGATGGTTTGGACGGACTTGCGACGAGCGTCGGCTCGGTCGGGGTTTTGATGGTTTTGTTACTTGCCGGTTCCGTGGCGTTTTTCCAGCCCGATATGGCGTATTTTTCCGCGATACTGCTTGGTGCGTTTCTGGGTTTTCTCGTTTGGAATTTACATCCGGCAAAAGTTTTTCTTGGTGAGGGCGGTTCGCTTTTGATTGGATATATTTTGGGCGCTCTCGCCGTGATTGCCGGAAGTAAAATCGCGACCTTGCTTTTGGTTATGGGCGTGCCCATTCTGGATGTTTTGTGGGTTATGGTGCGAAGAATACGAAAGAGACAGGGGCTGTTCAAAGGCGACAGGAAACACCTTCACCACCGTCTTTATGACGCCGGCTTTTCAGAAAACCAGGTTGTGCTTCTGTACACCGCGCTTGCTCTGGTTTTTGGTCTTTTAACACTTGTTTTGTCGTCATTCGCGAAGCTTCTTGCGCTCATTCTGCTTGCGCTTGTCGTGTTAATCGGAGCGTTCGTTCTTCTTCAAACAGAAAAAAAGAAGCCCGCGAAGTAGTGCGCGGACTGGAACTAAGCTATGCTTCGGCGGGTAGAAGCGGCCGGCCGTATCCGTACGGATACGCGGAGAGTATCACGGTCCCGACTTCGTCAAGGACTTCCGTGAGCCGTTCCTCAACGAAGCGAAAACCGTTTCTGATATAGCGCTGGAGGTCTCGGATTATCGCGCTTGCTATATCCTTGAACCCTCCTTGTATCGCGTCCAATATCAGGGCCTCCCGCAGGGCGGCGAGCATTCGCTCAATACGGAGAATGAAACCGTCAAACACTTCAACTTCAGCGTTGTGCTTCATCTTCAAGTTCCCCAAGATTGTGTCAATATGTCACTCCTAATCGTAAAATAAGTCAATATGAACAGGACGCGTTTTCCCGCAGGTACGGAAATTTTGGTCAGTTTTATTTTGTTGGTTTTTGTCGGCGCGGGTTGCGATAGAACAAAAATCGCGCTCCCTGACGGAACGAGAATAAGACCTGAAGTGGCGCGAACGCCGGATAAGCTGGCGCAGGGGTTGTCTGGAAGAGAAGACATAGGCGATGGAATGCTTTTTTGTTTCACCGAAGAAAAAATACAGGCATTTTGGATGCTTGATATGTATGTTCCGATAGATATGGTTTGGCTGAAAGACGGCGTTGTTGTTGGAGTGAGCGAGAGAGTGCCAATCCGCGAATTCAATGACTGGTCGCGCCGATGGTCTCCGGAGCCGGTTGACGCCGTATTGGAACTCGCCTCCGGCGACGCCCTAAAACATAAAATCATCACTGACTCCATCGTCTCCGATATTAACAAGGCGTGTAAATAAACGGATGGGTTATTCACTCATTTCTTTTATTCGTTCAAGAAGTTTCTTATCAGGATCGGTGATGGCGCTGTTAAATGCTCTCGTTGCTTCTTGACTCCACTTCCAGTATTCATTAACTTCCGGGTTTGATGATGAGGTTATAATATTAATCGCCATCTTTTGATTGTCCACGCCCTGTTCTTTTTGAGGCGGAGGATTGTGCGCATCCACTTGTTTTGAAATAAGATAGCGCAAGTATGTTCCTGCTACCGTCGCGGCATCTTTTGATATGGATGGCAGTGTCATTAGTTCAAGATGGATATCATTATAATCCTTATTGGCATGGTGTTGTATAAAATATATCAACGCTTCCTCAGTTGTGGATTTCTCGCCAAGTGAGATAGGCATTTCACCTTTAAGTATTCTTTCTAGGTCTTCTGCTGGTATATTCTTTATTAGTTGCCATATGTCTGCGCGCCAACCCATTTTCTGCGCTTTTGTATAGAGCATATCTGCACGCTGGGATGAGACGCTTTCTACCTGTCTCTTCCACTCTTCATTAGTCGCTTGAACAACTTCAAGTTCAATCGGTTTGTTTTTTGCTATATTATTATCTGCTATGCCGGGACGGTACTCTTCAACTTTATCGCTGGTTGCAAAGGTCATCAGCGAGTCGGTGGAAGTATCGTTCATGGTTCGCTGTTGTCCGTTTGAGTCAGGACTTGGTGGCAGAGACGCTTTCCGCTCTGCGTTTTTAGGAAGTTCGCCGTGGCGCGCCAAAACGGCTGCGGCGATTTGTTGAGAAATAGTTCCGTCGCCAGACGGTTTTTCCTTCATCGGTTCTACGCTACCATCTACCGCCCAAGCATTATCGTCTTTGTCGCGATATGCTAAACGGATATGAGGGGAGACGGTTTTATCCTCTTGTTCAATCCACAATGTATCCAAGGTCAAATGCGAGGTTAATGCAGGGTCAACAGCGTCCATAAGCGCAGACGCATATTTTGCGCGCGCTTCGCAGTTTCCGCCTTTGTCATTCAAGAGGTCGGAAACATAGGTACGGCTCTCTTCATACTCTCCAACGGACTTTTCAATCGCGCGAAGTAATCCAATGTCGTCTTTTTCACGACCATAGAGTTCCGAAAATTGAAGCGCTCGTTTATTAAACTCTTCTCTAGCGGACGAGAGCTCTCTTTCCGAGATACCTCCGTGCGCCGATTCAATCGCAAAGAATGTATCAATAAGCGACTGCGATAACTCTCCGGTTTCAAACGCCTCCTTCATATTCCCCACGAGTTTTTTGTCTTCTTCTGTGTCAGGGTCAATCTTTTCAATAAATTCACGCCAGGTACGCTCAAGTAAGTTTGAATTATCAAGCGACAATTTCATCCCGCCGACAGCGAGCAGTGCGGGAAGAACGGAAAAAGCGAAAAGCAAACGACCTTCTCGTCGCGAGCGTTTTTGATTTTCAAGATAACTCAAATACGCCTCTCTTGCTGACTCCAGCGAAACTGGAGGATAATCTCGTTTCGTCGCTTTCTTTTTCTTCGGCGATTGTTCAATTTGTCCGCCCGATATTTCTTTCATACCCGCTATGATACCAAAAAGACCCGTTTGGGTCTTTTAGATTACGCTTTTATCGTTTCAATCAGGACTTTCGTAAACGGCTGACGGTGGCCGACATTGCGGCGGTAACGAACCTTTGGCTTGTACTTCACGACCGATATTTTTTTATCGCGACCCTGTTCAACAATTTTACCCGTTACTTTAGCGCTCGGCACGGTTGGATTTCCAACCTTTGTATTTGAACCATCATCGTCTGAAACCAGCAAAGCGTCAAACTCCACTTCGGCTCCGACTTCGCCGTCTATTTTTTCTGTTTTGAAAGTTTTGCCTTCCTCAACGGAATATTGCTTTCCCCCGGTTTGAATAATCGCAAACATATTTGAATCTTTATGCCCGCGACCAGCGTTAACGCGGTCAACTAGGCGTTCATAAGTGGCTGGAATGTAGCACGCGGAGGCATAAACAGTCAAATAGTGCATAACCTGTGGATAAAGGGGTCTGACCCCTTTATCCACAGTGATCAGAAGACGACAATAACGGTTGTCTTCTTTATATCTCCCACCTTCTCTTCAGCGCGTCTCCGAGCGTTACTTCGTCGGCGAATTCTAGGTCGGAGCCGACAGGGAGGCCGCGTGCAAGACGAGAGATTTTAATCGGAAACTGTTTAAGAGCACGAGAGAGATACATTATTGTTGTTTCACCTTCAATGTCGGGATTGAATGCAAGAATCACTTCCGTGATGGCATTGTCGTTCTTCAGTCGAGAAATAAGCGAGGCAATTTCCAAAACATCGGGCGTGATGCCTTCAAGGGGCGATAATGTACCACCCAAAACATGAAAGCGACCGTCAAATCCCGCCGCCTGTATAGTCGTAACATCTCGAGGATGCGCAACTACGGCGACAATGTTTCTTTTTCTCTTCGGGTCTTTGCAGGTCTCGCAAATTTCATCGGTCGCGTATGTGCGACAGACGGCGCAAGGATGAATGTTCTCCTGAAGTTTTAAAATTGCGTCTGCGATTGTTTTGAGTGTTCCCTTCGGTTGTTTTAGCAAATGAAAAACATATCGCACCGCGGTTTTTGGACCAACTCCGGGCAAGTGTTGCAAGAGTCCAGCGAGGTTTTGAATTGGAGGAGGGAATTCACGCACAGGGAAAGAGAATCAAGGAATCAGGGAATCAAGGAATGTTAGAAAGGATTGAACGCGTCGCGAATTCATTGATTCCATGATTCATGGAATCAAGATATTCCGCACATTACATCCCCAACTTAGACATATCCGGAAGTCCTCCAGCGTCTTTAATCGCCGACTGGACTTCTTTTTGAAGTTTATGCATAACATCAGCAAGGGCTTCTTTGATTGCGTTTGCGATTCTAGTGCGTTCTAAATCATCGGGAATCGTGAGTTCTAGGATATCTTGCCTGCCATTCATCTTAATTAGGACGCCATGCGATTTTCCTTCTGCGATAACTCCCGATAATGTTGAGTCAATCTTCTTCGCCTGACTGCGTAGGTCCCTAATCGCTTTGATTTTTGAAAACATAACTAAATGGAATTGAGGAATTAAAGAATTGAAGAATTTAGGAATTTCACAAATTGATTTCCCTCCCCTACATAGGGGAGGATAGGTGGGGTATGGCCTATTGCTGTGTTTGAGTATGCACTCGCTCCAGGTTCTTGAAATCCGCTCTTGCGGAATCAAAGTATAATTTTACCACGCCCGTAGGTCCGTTGCGATGCTTGCTTATGTGAATTTCCGCTAAACTCTTTTCCTCCGGCGTTAGCTCATCGTGCTGGTAGTTGCCGTCCGCGGCTTTGCGATAGATAAAGAGCACCACATCCGCGTCCTGCTCAATGGAGCCGGATTCGCGGAGATGCGAGAGTTTAGGAATCGCCGGTTTGCTCATTTCAACCGTGCGGGACAACTGCGAGAGTGCGATAACGGGCACATTCAATTCGCGCGCGATTTGTTTCAAGCCGCGAGAAATTTCCGACACTTCTTGCACGCGGTTTTCCTGTTTGCCCCGACTTTCCATAAGCTGAAGGTAATCAATGACGACCAATCCGAGACCGTGTTCGCTTTGAAGCCGTCGGCACTTCGTACGAATCTCCATAATGTTTGCGGATGCGGAGTCATCTATATAAATCGGCGCCTCCGACAAAATACCGAGAGCGTGGCCGATTTTTGGGAAGTCGTTTTCCTGGTCTGAAAGGCGGCCCGTGCGGAGTTTCCACAAATCAATGTTCGCCTCTGCGCAGATAAATCTGTCAACGAGCTGTTCCTTACTCATTTCCAAACTGAAAAGCCCGACAGGAACTTTCCCCTTAACTGCGGCGTGGCGGGCCATTGCAAGCGCAAGTGATGTTTTTCCGACAGAAGGTCTTGCCGCCAAAATAATCAAGTCCGATTTCTGGAAACCGGCAAGCAGATTATCCAAACCGATAAAACCGGTTGCCACTCCGCGCAATTTTCCGCGTTCTTTGTGGAGTTGGTCAATTCGTTCAAACGCTTCCGAAAGAATTGAACGAATAGGAACGAACGACTGTTTGAGGTATCGGCGCGAGACGGAAAACAGATGTCTTTCGGCCTGGTCCAAGAGCGATTCAATGTCTTCTTCGCCCTGTTCAAAACCTATTGTGCCGATTTGCGAAGAAGCGGAGATTAATCGGCGGAGCGTAGCTTTCTTTTGAATGATTGTCCCGTAATGCACGATATTTGAAGCGGTTGGCACGCTGTTTGCGAGTTCGGCGATTGCGCTTCTTCCACCGGCAAGAGCAAGCTTTCCCAATTCATCCATGCGATTTCCGAGAGACAGAATGTCAATTGGCTCATGTCTTGAATACAAATCAAGCATTGATTCGTAAACCGCGCGATGGCGGTCAAAATAAAAATCATCCGGCTCAACCTGGTCGGCGATTTTTATCATTGATTCAGGGTCAATCAAAATCGCGCCGAGGAACGACTTTTCGGCTTCTTCGCTGTGAGGGGGAATTTTGGAGAGAGGGTCGGACATTGGTTAGAGAATCAACGAATTAAGACCGCTTGGTTTTCCTCCCCTAAATAGGGGAGGTGAGGAGGGGTATGATCGCTATTATATTGTTTGACTGGATTTTACCACAATGGAAGTTTGAGGTGGGAAGTTGGAGGTTGGAAAAGATGCACAGTATATGCACAACCGTATAATTACTCCCAAAATACCCCATACCGCATACCTAATATTCCATTATTCCATACCCAATACCTCATCTATGGTATACTTTTCATATTCTTGGAGGAAAAACAAATGGCTCGTTTCACAAAAAGAAACCTTGCGAATATTTTGGCGGGGCAATCATATCTCGGATATGTTATCGGAGTGGGTGTTTTTGGAATCCCGTACGCTTTTGCGCAATCGGGGTTTTTTGTCGGTATGGCATATTTGGCGTTTTTGGGCATTGTGATTGTTTCGTTAAATCTAATGTACGGTGAAGTCGTATCCGGAATTCCGGGCCGCCACAGATTCGTCGGATATGTAAAACGAATTTTAGGAAATCGTTTCGGATATTTTGCCGCCGCGCTTTCTCTTTTTTCAATATGGGGCGCGTTAGTCGCTTACACTTTGGTTGGCGGGCAGTTTATGTTTTCTCTTCTATCGCCGACATTCGGCGGTGATGTGTTTTTGTATCAAATGGTGTTTTTGATTTTCGGATGTTTCTTCGGTTTCGGAGGGTTGAAGATAATCTCCGAAGCCGAGATGTTGTTGGTTGCGGCTCTGGTATTGACGATGTTGCTGATAAGCGCGCGCGGCGCCATTTCGGTTGATGTTAACAATTTGCTCGGCTTTGTTCCGAAAAACGCACTTCTTCCGTATGGCGTCGTGATGTTCGCGCTGATGGGGCAGGGCGTGATACCGCAAATGAAAGACATTCTTGGAAGGTACAAGAGCGACCTTCGCCGCATCTTATGCTTTGGCACCGCGATTATAGTTTTGCTTTACGCCGCGTTTGCATTCGGTGTGGTCGGCGCCACCGGAAACGCAACAACGCCGGAAGCGATTGTCGGATTGGGATACGCGTTCGGTTCGTGGATTGTGATTTTGGGCGCGCTTATGGGTTTTCTTGCGGTGTCAACAAGTTTTCTGCTTGTTTTTAAGGAACTGAATGAGTCGTTTGAATACGACCTCGGGTTTACAAAACTGCTCGGCTGGTTCCTTACGCTCGCCGTGCCGGCTCTGATTCTTGTATCGGGAGTTGAAAACTTCGTTCATGTAATATCATTCACTGGCGCGGTATTCGGCGGAGCGATTGCGGCGCTTACCGTTTTTATGTACATAAAAGTTTGCGCCAAAACAAAGGCGACCGCCGGAAGTTTGTGTTCGCAAGTAAAAACACCTGTCGCTTTGCTTATGATAATCGTGTTTGTTCTTGGAGCGATTCTTGAAGTTGCTTCAATAATTGCAAACGCCATATGAAACACATAAGATTCTTTCTATGCGTTCTTGGAGGATACATATCAGGGCTTGCTGTCGCGTTGTTTTTCGTTTATGCCGCCCGCGCTCTAAACGACGGTCGTCTCGCTCTTTCGGTTGTTGTTCTCGTGCCGTTAATCGTTTTTCTGTTTGGTTGGCTATATTTCAAAGCTGTTCGCGAGATTTCGTGGAGACAGCGCATTGAAGCGATTGCGGTATGGGTCGGATTTATAGTTATATTTGACATCGCGCTACTTTTGTTATGGATGAAGGGTTCACTGTCGGATATCGGCGCGGTTTCTTTCACCGGATACGGACTGACCGCGGCCGCATTGTTTACAGCGGCGTATATAACGACAAAGCCGGCTCCGAAACTTGCAAGTCCCGACTTGTTGTTGAACGCGAAATGACTTGTTATTATTTTACTTATTATTGAAGCACACAACCGTGTTGCGCATTACCGTAGCAACTGTTACGGGTCCAATTCCTCCCGGCACCGGAGAACGGTAAGAGCAAACGGAATCGCATGCGGGGTCAATGTCGCCGACTATGCCATCGGCGGTTTTGTTTATGCCGACATCAATTAAAATCGCGCCCGCTTTTATCATTTCCGGCAATATAAACCGCGGTCTTCCGACGGCGACGACGAGAATATTGCAATCGCGCGTTTTGTTTATCAATAATGCGTCATCCGGCGATATGTTTTCAACGCTAATATTGTCACTGCAGAGCATTGTCGCAAGCGGCGCCGAAAGCAATTTTGGATTGTTTGCAACGACAAGAAGTTTCATTCCTGACAATTCGGCATTTGTCGCGCGGATTAATTCAACAATAGCCGAAGGAAGAACCGGCGCTATTTTTTCGTTTGAAGGGTGAAAACCGTCAACATCTTTTTCAGTTGCGATTGTTCGTATTGCGTCGTCTTCGTTCATATGCGCGGGTAAAGGAAGCTGTAGAAGAATCGCATGTATATCGGAGCGATTGTTCAAACCTGAAATTATTTCGGAGAGTTCATCTTGTGTCGTGTTCTCGGGGAGATGAATTCGCTCAAAATATATACCTACGCGCGCCGCAGCAGATTCTTTCAGTCGCACATAAATATGCGATGCGGGGTCGTCGCCAACCAAAACAGCGGCAAGACCCGGACGGATACCTCGCGTTTCTATTTCTTCTTTTACCGACCGCTCAATTCTGTAGGCGATAGATTTACCTTCAATCAGCTTGGTCATTTGAATACGACAAATCTTTATACAATGGAAAACGCGAAGTCAGCGCCAGCACTTCGGAACGGATTAAAGACAGCGTCTCATCATCGTTTTTGCCGGCGATCGCCCGGTCAATCCAATCGGCTATTTGGCGCATTTCGGTTTCCTTCATGCCGCGAGTCGTAATTGCCGGGGTTCCGAGGCGTATTCCAGACGGGTCCATCGGCGAACGCGCATCATCCGGAATCATATTTTTGTTTACCGTAATCGCGGCTTTATCAAGCGCCGCTTCCGCTTCCTTCCCAGACGCTCCTTTCTGCGTAACATCAATTAGCAACATATGATTGTCTGTTCCACCGAACAGAAGACGATAGCCTCGTTTTGAAAATTCTTCCTCCAACACTTTCGCGTTCGCTTTAATTTGCGTCGCGTATTCATTAAACGACGGTTCAAGCGCTTCTTTGAATGCGACGGCTTTTGCGGCGATTACATTTTCATGCGGGCCGCCTTGAAGTCCCGGGAACACCGCTTTGTCAACCGCTTTTGCAAATTCTTCTTTGCACATAATCATTCCTCCGCGAGGGCCCCGCAGTGTTTTGTGAGTTGTCGTTGTAACGAGGTCAAAGTGAGGCACTGGCGAGTTCATAACGCCTGCCGCGATTAGTCCTGCAGGGTGCGCGATATCTGCCATGGTTTTGGCGCCCACTTCGTCGGCGATTTTTTTCACGGCTTCATAATCAATTTCGCGAGTGTATGAACTGTATCCGACGAGGATTAATTTTGGTTTGTGTTCAAGCGCCATGGTGTGAAGATTGTCCAAGTCCAATCGTCCTTCCGAATTTGTTTTGTAACGGACGAAGTTATATATTTTCGCCATCACGGTTACCGGATGCCCGTGCGTTAAATGTCCGCCATGCGACAGGTCCATTCCAAGCACGGTATC
The DNA here is from genome assembly GCA_964365275.1 of uncultured Gammaproteobacteria bacterium. Taxonomy (GTDB): domain Bacteria; phylum Patescibacteriota; class Patescibacteriia; order UBA9934; family UBA11717; genus CAYIOW01. The sequence goes on along the minus strand of CAYIOW010000001.1, from coordinate 32,519 downwards.
GCCGGGTTCAAGCAGAGCCGCATACGCCGCCATATTCGCGGGCGCTCCGGATAACGGCTGAACATTTATATGTTCTGCTCCAAAAAGTTGTTTCGCGCGGTCAATTGCGAGCCGTTCCACTTCGTCTATAAAACGGCATCCGCCATAATAGCGTTTCCCTGGATACCCCTCGGAATATTTATTTGTTGCAACACTGCCAAGCGCTTCCAAAACGGCTAGCGACACAAAATTCTCGGATGGAATCATTTCCAGTCCTTCTCTCTGTCGCTTGAGCTCCCGTTCCAAAGAGGCGGCGAGCGTCGGGTCATAGTTTTGAAGATGTTGCATAATGCGGGCATTCTACCGTAAAGAAGAACTAAAAGACAAAACCATGTATCTGGTCTTATATAAAGTGGGGAATAAACGGTACTGATATAAAAAAACGATAAATAGAAAGTGACCACTTTTTCCGTACCTACGAAAAAAGTGGTCACTTTGCGCAGCATATTATTTTTTTGATTTTTGTATCGTTTTTCGCTACTATCGTCAAAGACCCAAATGGTTTTTCCAAAACGAGTGCATTGTATCGGTGTCGGCGGGATTGGCGTTTCCGCTGTGGCGAAGTATTTGAAACTTCGCGGGGTTTCGGTTTCTGGGTCGGATGCGAAGGAGAGTGAAATAACGCAAGAGGTAAAAAAAGTGGGAGTGCAGATATGGTATGGCACGCATCCTGACAAAATGGGTAAGGACATTGAACTCGTAATCTATTCTGCGGCGGTTTCGGAAGATAATGAGGAACGGATACGAGGACGACATTTAGGAGCGCTTGAAATATCTTACAACGCCTTTTTAGGCGAACTTACAAATGGACATAAAACGATTGCGATAACCGGCACGAAGGGGAAGTCAACAACCACGGCGCTGATTGGCCATATTTTGAAAACCGCGGGTCTTGCGCCAACAGTTATCGTGGGTTCAAAATCTCCGGCGTTCTCTTACGGCAATTTGGAAAACGGCAAAGATGATTTATTCGTGGTTGAAGCGTGTGAGCATATGGCGCATATGCTTCATATCCAACCGACCATTGCCGTCGTTACAAACATTGCGCACGACCATCCGGACTTCTATAAAGATGTTGGCGCGGTAAGAGATGCCATGAAGAAATTTGCAATATCTTTGCCAAATGACGGCACACTCGTTTGGAACGCGGACGATATAGAGTCAGAGACGATGGTCAGTCAACTGAACGACATGTCTTTTGCCAGGGTCTCGTTCGGCTGGGAGGGCGATATGTCGGCTGTGACGGAACGAGAAAGCGGGTTGCAAAAATTACGCATAAAATACAAAGGAGAGGAACTTGGCGACATAGATTTAAGAATGCCGGGCGAACATAATGTTCAAAATGTTTTGGCGGCAATGTCGGTTTGTATACCGCTGGGTGTGTCATTTGCCGACACGAAGCGAGCCGTTGAAAGTTTTCCTGGACTTTGGAGGCGATTTGAATATCTGGGCGTGTGGCACGGCGCCGATATGTATTCCGACTACGCGCACAATCCGATGTCGGTCGCGGGACTTTTGGAGGGCACGCGAAGTTTTCTTCCGAATAGACGAATCATTTTGTTTTTTGAGCCGCATCAACATGCGAGGACCAAAGGGCTCTTTGCGGATTTCATTCCTTCTATGAACGACGCGGACGCAGTTGTTATTTCCGAAATATACGCAGTGGAAGGTCGTAAAATTGACGAAGGTGATGTGTCTAGTCAAGATCTCGTGGACGCAGTTCGCGAGCACGATAAAAAGCGAGGCGTGAACCGTATCGTTGAATACGCGAAGTCATTGGACGATGCTCGCGGTATGCTGGAAACGATAGTGAAGGACGGCGATATATTATTAATGGCCGGTGCGGGTAACATAGACGAGTGGGCTCGCGGTTTGGTAAAGAGCAGGATTCCCTCCCCTAAATAGGGGAGGCAAGGAGGGGTATGACAATTTATGAACACCGAAACCGACAATTTTCTTGAAGCGCTTAACGCGGTCGCTCCCGGTCGTGTAAAAACGGCGGAGCCCTTGTCTTCGCACACCCACTTTGGTTTGGGCGGACCGGCGGATTATTTTGTTGAAGCAAAAACTGCGGACGAGATTGCTACGCTCATCTCTCTCGCGAAGAAACACAAGATGTCATTCTTTTTACTCGGAGGCGGGACGAATACGCTCGTGAAGGACGATGGGTTTCGCGGGCTTGTTATCAAGATGACAAATCGTGAAATCGTAAACGATATATCATCTTGCATTGTTACGGCAGACGCGGGCGCGACTCCAACAATGCTTGCGCGACAGACGGCAGACGCCGGGCTTTCAGGATTGGAATGGATGATTTCGCTTCCGGGGACGATTGGCGGCGCAGTCAGAGGGAACGCGGGGTGTTTTGACGGAGAAGTGAAAGACAGCTTTGTTTCTGCCGAAGTATTGGACACCGAGTCGGAAGAGGTATCAACACTATCATCAAACGATATGGAGTTCGCTTATCGCGAGTCCGCGGTAAAACACAAGCCGTGGATTGTGCTTTCGGCAACTTTTCAATTACAAAAAACCGAACCGGAAGTTTGTCGCGCAAAATTAAACGAGATACTGAAGAAGCGTTTGGAGTCACAACCGAAAAACGAAAAATGCGCCGGTTGCGCATTCAAGAATTTCAATTTCAAAACAGAAGATGACATTGTGAAACTAAAAACGAGGTTTCCGAATATTCCGCAAGCGTTTTTGAACGCGCATCGCATTCCAGCCGGATGGATCATTGACCGGCTTGAACTCAAAGGTACGACAATCGGCGGCGCGAGAGTGTCAAACATTCACGGTAACTTCATCGTGAACGACGGCACCGCTACCGCAGACCATATTCTTCAACTCATCGCCCTCCTTAAAACCCGCGTCCGCAACGAAACAGGTGTTCAACTTGAAGAGGAGATACAAATCATATAAAATGTGTAAGTATGAAAATAGAAAAACTCCAAGGAGTGAATATTGAACTCACGGAATCAATCAGCGAATACATTGGCGAAAAGGTGACGCGTCTTGCAAAGATTGTAAAACGACTTCAGCCGGCGGGGATAAGCATTGAAGTGGGAAAGCCGTCCGAGCATCACCAAAAAGGCGATGTGTTTTATGCGGAGTTCAACGCAACGGTTTTAGGGCAAACATTTCGGGCGACAGCGAGCGAAGAGGATTTATATGCCGCGATTGACAAAGTGCAGGAAGAAATAAAGCGCCAAATTATTGACTGGCGAAAGCGCGAACACTCCGTCGGCAAGCGCGCCGCGAGGAGTTTTAAGAAGTGGATGAGGTTTGGAAGAGCGATTGACTAAACCATGCGTTTTTCGTATTCTATGCCGCATATATGGCACATTTTTTGGATAGATTTTTAGGAGACGCGAATAAAAGAGTTTTGAAGCAATACGAAAAACAGGCGGAGACGGTTGAAGGGCTTGAAAACGACTTCAAGTCATTGTCCGATGAGGAGCTGAAGAGCAAGACAACGGAGTTTAAAAATCGTTTGTCAAACGGTGAGAGTTTGGATTCTATTCTTGCGGAAGCGTTTGCGGCAGTTCGGGAGGCATCGCGCAGAACGCTCGGACAATTTCATTTTCCCGTTCAGATTCTGGGAGGAATGGCGCTTCATTTTGGAAACATCGCGGAAATGAGAACAGGCGAAGGCAAAACGCTTACCGCAACGCTGCCGACCTATTTGAACGCCCTTGAAGGCAAAGGCGTGCATATTGTGACGGTGAATGATTATTTGGCGAAACGCGACGCAGTGTGGATGGGACAAATTCACTATGCGTTAGGACTTTCAGTCGGTTGTATTCAACACGAGGGCGGTTATGTTTATGACCCGTCGGTGGTAAAAGAGGAGCCAAAAGAAGACGAAGTGCGCGACTTGACCGGTTCCTTTAAAGTGGAACACGAGTATCTGCGGCAGGTTTCGCGCCGCGAAGCGTATGAGGCGGATATAACATATGGCACGAACAACGAGTTTGGTTTTGATTATCTTCGCGATAATATGGTGTCGGAACCGGCGCAGATGGTACAACGCGGGCTAAATTACGCGATTGTTGACGAAGTGGATTCAATTTTGATTGATGAAGCGCGCACTCCGCTTATCATCTCTGCGCCGGCGGAGGACTCAAACGATATGTATCGGCTCTTCGCGACTCTCGTTCCAAGATTGGTTGCGGATACGGACTACAATATAGATGAGAAGATGAAAACCGCGACGCTCACTGAAACGGGCATTTCAAAAATGGAAGAGTGGCTTGGTGTGGCGAATCTGTATGCGGACGGCGGAGTGAAAATGGTGCATCATCTTGAACAGGCGTTGCGCGCCGAGGTCTTATACAAAAAAGACCGCGAATATGTCGTGCGCGGAGATGAAATAGTGATTGTTGACGAATTTACGGGTCGTATGATGGAAGGCCGCCGCTTTTCGGAAGGACTGCATCAAGCGATTGAAGCGAAAGAAGGCGTAAAAGTTCAGCGCGAAAGCCAGACGCTCGGCACAATTACTTTTCAGAATTATTTTCGGATGTACGAAAAACTTTCCGGAATGACTGGGACGGCGAAGACGGAAGAAGAAGAATTTCAGACGGTGTACGATATTAATGTTGTTGTTCTTCCGACGAACCGCGCTTCCGGAAGAAAGGACGAGCCGGACAGGATTTATAAAACCCGCAACGGGAAACTGCTCGCAGTCGCTGAAGAAGTGAAGGCGGCGCATGAACTCGGGGAGCCGATTTTACTCGGCACGGTTTCAATTGAGCAAAACGAAGAATTGTCGGCCGCTCTTCAAAAAGCCGGCGTGCCGCACGAAGTTTTGAACGCGAAGAACCACGAAAGGGAAGGCCAGATTATCGCGCAGGCCGGGCGAAAGGGTTCGGTTACGGTTGCGACGAATATGGCGGGTCGCGGGGTTGATATTGTTTTGGGAGGAAACCCGTCTACAAAAGAAGAACAAGAGGAGGTGAAAACATTGGGTGGCTTGTATGTTATCGGAACCGAAAGACATGAAGCTCGCAGAATTGACAACCAGTTGCGAGGTCGCGCGGGAAGGCAGGGCGACCCGGGACGGACTAGATTCTTTGTGTCTTTGGAAGATGACCTGATGCGAATTTTCGGCGGGGAGCGAATGAAGGGGCTTATGGAGCGCCTGGGAGTGCCCGATGATATGCCGATTGAAAACAGCATGATTAGTAAATCAATTGAAAGCGCGCAGAAACGGGTTGAAGGGCATAACTTTGACACTAGAAAACGACTTTTGGATTTTGACACGGTGTTAAACAAACAACGCGAGGCGGTATATGGCATGCGTCGCGAAGTTGTTTTCACGGATGTTGAACGGGACCCAATAGCGATTCGTCCGCTTATCGCGGAACACTTCACATCTGAAATTGAAAACATTGTGGCATTTCATACAAGCGACGCTTCCGAATGGAATGTGAAAGAGATTATTGAATCGGCGAAAACAATGGTTGTTGTTCCGGACTCGGCGCTGTCTGTTTTGGCGAAATACGATGGAGTTGCGGCGCCCCGGGCGGAACTTGCGGCAAAAGCGCGCACGGAGATAACTGCCGCGCTGGATGATGCGGTTAGCGCGACGTATGGGAAAGTTGAACAAGCATTTGACGACAGGAAAGAACTTGCGAGATTTGAACGCGAGTTGCTTCTTCGTTCCATAGACGCTTTGTGGGTTGAACATTTAGACGCGATGCGCAAGCTCCGCTCCGCGGTTGGGCTTGAAGGATACGCCCAGCGCGACCCCCTCGTTGCATACAAAAAAGAGAGTTATAGGATGTTTCAGCAGATGCTTGCCGAAGTTCAGAAACAAATTGTTTATTCTTTTTTCAAAATTGCAGACGCGATTTCAGCCGCGAAGTCGCTCCAGGCAAGCGGGCAAACTCTTTCCGAACGAGTCGGTCTGAATGTTCAAGCCGCCGCCCAGAATACCAAAATCGGCCGCAACGACCCTTGTCATTGCGGAAGCGGGAAGAAGTTTAAGAAGTGCCACGGAGCATAATGTATAATAGGACAAATATGACCAATAGGACCTATGTCTGAACTTATTCCTTCGCATGGTGGTTACCGAACACTGAAGTCGTTTCAGACGACAACCATAATTTATGACCTCACAGCTGACTTTTGCCAGAAGTTTGTAAAAGAGTACCGAATGAAGGACCAAATGGTTCAAGCGGCGCGTTCAGGAAGGCAAAACATTGCGGAAGGATGTCAGGCATCCGGCACATCAAAAAAGACAGAATTGAAACTTGTTGGAGTTGCGCGCGCAAGCTTGGAGGAATTGTTGCTGGACTTTGAGGATTATTTGCGTCAGCGCGGTTTAGCGCTTTGGGAGAAGGAATATGTTGAAGCACAGAAGATTCGAAAACTGGCTTACATTGAAAATAGGTCCTATTTGTCTTATAAGACCTATTGTGAAAATCCAGAATCAGCGGCGAACACCGCAATCTGTTTAATACACCAAGCATGTTATTTACTTGACAAACAGCTCAAAGCATTGGAAAAACAATTTATGGAAGAAGGCGGATTTACAGAACGACTATATAAAAAGCGCACGGAGGCGCGTGAATTAGTAAAGTAAAATAATATGGAACTTTACCCAAAAGTGGGTGCTGGCGTAGTAATTTTGAAAGACGGAATGACACTTCTAGCAAAAAGGAAAGGCGCGCATGGAAGTGGCAGTTGGGGAAGTATTGGCGGTCATGTAGAGTTTGGAGAAACACCAATGGAAGCCGTGAGACGCGAAGCGGAAGAAGAGTTGGGGGTGAAGATCAGAAATCTGCAGTTTGTGTCCTGCCTCAACATGATTACAGGTGGAAAACACTACCTAGACATCTCTTTCACAGCAGAAATTGAGTCCGGCGAGCCTTCTATTATGGAGATGGAGAAGATTGAAGAAATCGGTTGGTATAGTTTAGATGCTCTTCCTTCTCCGTTATTTGAGCCAGTGCGAGCGGTTCTGGAGGGATTGAAAACTGGGCAACAGTATTTTGAAACGGAAGACGGCATTATTCGGCACTGAAATAATGAAATTACTATGTCTCTCGTTTTTCTTCAACACTTTGAAAATGTCGCCGAAGCAGAGTTGGCGTCCCAAGTTTTAGCAACGGAGGATATTGATTCGGTGGTGAGACCTGGACCGATACCTGGCGCCGGAACTTTCGTGCAAGGCGCGGATCTTTGGGTTGAAGAAGGGAAGTGGCCCGAACCGCTACATTCCTGTTTTTTAGATCATTTTGACTTAGTGAAACAATCAGGCGCGGTTCATACTAATTAGCTTAGGCAAAAAAGGGGTCTAACCCATGTCGTGGGGTCAGACCCCTTTATCCACAGTTCTGGTAAGACAAGACTGATCTCGTAAATTAAAAAGTACCAAAAGTGTCCGGCCGGACACTTTTGGTACCTATACTGGACAAAATCCCCAGAAAATGTTATATATTCTCCACTATGAATAGCCGTATATTGAAGCAGGCGATAGCAGTATTGTCGCTTACATTAGTAGTTTTTGGAAGCACGGCAGCTTCAGCTAACGCGCTTTCTTATTATATTCCGCGTAACTTGCTTGCAGACGGGCAAGAATGGACACTCCGCGGACAAGCGAGCAGAAACCCGAGCGGGAGCGAGGTTACTCTCGTGTCCATAGCATGTCGTGGGGTCAGACCCCTTTATCCACAGTTCTGGTAAGACAAGACTGATCTCGTAAATTAAAAAGTACCAAAAGTGTCCGGCCGGACACTTTTGGTACCTATACTGGACAAAATCCCCAGAAAATGTTATATATTCTCCACTATGAATAGCCGTATATTGAAGCAGGCGATAGCAGTATTGTCGCTTACATTAGTAGTTTTTGGAAGCACGGCAGCTTCAGCTAACGCGCTTTCTTATTATATTCCGCGTAACTTGCTTGCAGACGGGCAAGAATGGACACTCCGCGGACAAGCGAGCAGAAACCCGAGCGGGAGCGAGGTTACTCTCGTGTCCATAGGAAACGAAACATCGTCAGCCACGAAGACAATCTCTATTCCGGCATACGCGGAAAGGGATTACGGTATTTTGATTTCGTACACGAAGGCGGAAGATGTCAGGGACGAGATTACGCAAAATGGCAAGCGCGATATTACTGGTCTCCCGTATGTTTATGGGATGTACACGGATGGAAACGGTCAGGTGCTCCAATATTTAGAAAAGACAACCACTCGTCATCGTGGAACAACGGACGGCAAGTGGGCGGTTACATACGGTGTTTTCAAAATCCCAACCGGAGCAAAGAATGTAATAGTTTCGTTGAATCAGGCGCTCTACGCCGGAAAAACATATGACGGAAAGTCAGCGAACTTCAAAGAACCGGCGTTCATAATTGTACGCTCTAAAGCGCAGGCAAATCGCATTAAATCGGAATATCGAAAACATCTTTATACGGACTTGCTACCGGATATTACAAGATTGTTTACAACTCCTCCATCATATCCACCGCCAACTCCGCCCGTTATTCCTCCGACTCCGCCGGTAGTTCCGCCGACACCTTTTTCGGTTGTATGTAATCAGTTTTTGAAGGCGTCGGAGAGTCCAACGATTTGGCTTGTCTGTAACAATGGAACGCGTCATGCTTTTAGAGACGCAAAAACATACCTAACATACGACCCGAATTGGTCAAGATTGGTCACAGTGCCTCTTTCAACAATAGCCGGATACAAAGAAGGTCGTTTAGCGCCTCCGAAGAATAAGTATGTTATGTTCTCGGACGGGATATATTATTTCGCAAACGGACCGGAGCTTGTTGAAACGGAAATAATAATGTTTGACCAATATCCTGCTCCGTCCGGTCTTGGTTCAATGCTCTTCACATATCCGCTTTCCGATAAATCGCTTTACGATACTCGTCGCACAACCACAGATGTATCTCCGGATGCTTGTGGAACGGTTGCGAGTCAGTATGTGATTTCAAAAACAGGGTTTGAGGCGTATGACACGGTTGATTCGCGCTTCGGATTCGGTTCTTTACTTCCGACATGGTCTTCCACGGTTTTGTCTTCGGGTCCGGATTACAATTTCGGCGCGTTAGTAAACGGTTGGGCTTTTGACCAAGCGAAGGAAGGCGCGCGGTCTTTGGGTGTTACGAATCCGCGAAATTCCGGTTACGATATGTTTGATGAAGCCATCGGTTACGATGTTAACGGAATCTTTGGCAACGGCGAAAAATACGAAATGGCCGTTTGGGTGAAATATGTTGGACCGAACGGTTCGGTTCCAATAACCTTCGCAAAAGAACGCGTATCAACAAGCGGTATTCGCGAGATGGAATATGAGGTTCCGGCGACAGCAAACGATGGCTGGAAATGCGTTTCTATTCGCGGCTCTCGCTCGTTGCCATATTCTAACACCGCTGAACGCCTTTCACTCTTCTTCGGAAAAGTCCCGCAAGGCGGAACGCTTTATCTGGACAAGATGCAATTGATTAGAAAGTAATATCCTGAAATGTTGAAAAAGACGGCTTCGGCCGCCTTTTTCGTTCAACGATTCATTGATTCCTTGATTCTTCCCTCACTTCCCGCTACACTTCCACCACTTATGTCATACAAGGATATTCTTCGTGCTCAAAGGGAGGCAAAGGCGCGAACCATCAATACGAGTGCGCCGTCTAGGTGGCGCCAGCCAATTTTGGCAATAGTACTCGTTTTGCTCATTTTGGGTGCGGCTGCAACATCGTTTCCGGGGACTTGGAACAAAACCGCAGGCCGTCTTTCGTTCCTTCAAGTCACCGAAAGACCATTTCGTCTCGGTTTAGACCTGCTCGGTGGTTCGCACTTGGTGTATACGACGAATATGACGGACATTGAGCCATCAAGGCGGGACGAGGCGCTTGAAGGCGTGCGAGATGTTATTGAGCGAAGAGTGAACGCTTTCGGAGTCGCGGAGCCGGTGGTACAAACCACGAGTTCTGGCGGTTCAAGCCGCGTAATCGTTGAATTGGCGGGAATCTCCGATGTTAACGAGGCGATAAAACAAATCGGAGAGACGCCAATCCTTGAATTCAAGCGGCCGCCGATAGAATCGGAGAATGATGTGGCGCCGACGGATGCCGAAAAAGAATATAACGACAAAGCGAAAAGCCGCGCTGAAACTATTTTAACGAGAGCGCTTACCGGAGAGTCGTTTGACGGGTTAGTTAAGGAATCGTCCGAAGGCCCGCAGGCGTCCCAAAACGGAATAAGCGCATGGGTTGATGAATTTGATGCCCGCTCAAAAGTTCTTCCTTTGAAGGGCGCGAAGAAGGGGGCTGTTTATAAAAAAGTTTTGGAAAAAGACCAAAGTTATTCCGTGGTTCTATATTATGATACGCGTAACGCGAACGACTGGTTGTCTTCAGAAATAGTGGTTTGTTATTCCGGCGCAAGCGGGTGCGAAGGGGTTGCGAGAACGAAAGAAGAAGCGAAAACGCTTGCGCGAGAAATCAAGGACTCCATCACGCCCGACAATTTTGCGTCCATAGCGAACGAGAAATCTGACGCCAAGCCGGCGAACGGCGGCGACCTTGGCTGGCGCAGACAGAACAAGGTTGAACTGAATCCGGCATTTCTTCTTGCGTCGCTGCAAGTCAATGATATCGGAGTTACCGATTCGTCTCGCGGTTATACAATAATCTGGAAACGAGGCAACCGTTCGTACAAAGAATATTCATTTCAGGAAGTTGAAATCGCAAAAGCGATTCCCGGAGCGGACAATGGCGCGGAAAATTGGGTTAACACGCAGTTAAACGGGCGGAACATAAAACGCGCCGGAGTTGAATTGGACCAGCAAACGGGAGCGCCTTTTGTAACTCTCACATTTGACTCCGAGGGCGCGAAACTTTTCGGCGAACTGACGAAAGAGCATGTTGGCCGGCAGATTGCGATATTTTTGGACGGGCGGGTTATTTCCGCGCCAGTTGTTCAGCAGGAAATATTGGGAGGCCAGGCGGTCATTACCGGTTTGGGCGGGCTTGAGGAGGCAAAACTTTTAAGTCAACGCCTCAACGCCGGTGCACTTCCCGTTCCCATATCTTTAGTGTCGCAAGAGACGGTTGGGCCGACACTCGGGCAAGCATCCTTGGACAGGAGCTTGAACGCGGCAATAATTGGCATTGTGCTCGTCGCGCTATTTATGATTTTGTATTATCGCCTTCCGGGCATTATCTCTGTGATAGCGCTTGCCGCATATTCGCTCTTTGTGCTTTGGATTTTCAAGTTCCTTCCGGTAACGCTGACTCTTCCCGGACTTGCCGGTTTCGTATTGTCGGTCGGTATGGCTGTGGACGCGAATGTTCTTATCTTTGAACGGTTGAAAGAAGAATTGCGCGCCGGTCATTCTTTATCAATATCGCTTGAGAACGGATTTAAGAGGGCTTGGCCGGCGATTCGCGACGGAAATGTTACGACGATTCTCGCTTGCGCCATTTTGTATTGGTTGTCGTCCAGCTTCATTCAGGGTTTCGCGCTTACGCTTACGGTCGGCGTGTTTATGAGCATGTTTTCGGCGATTGCGGTTACAAGAATTTTTCTCGCTTTGATTTTGCGGATTGGAATCTTCAAAAAAGCGTGGTTAATCGGAGTTAAAGAAATGAGAGCTTAATATGTCATTCGTAAAATCAAGAATCGTCTGGTTCGTTTTGAGCGGAGTCGCGGTTGCGGCAAGCGTTGCCGCGTTGTTCACATTCGGATTGAATTTCGGCATTGACTTCACCGGAGGAAGTTTGCTTGAAGTGGTTTATCCGATTGAAAGGCCAGCGCAGGAAAGTGTGAAATCCGCTTTGTCTTCGCTTGAACTTGGCGTTTCTTCCGTTCAGCTTTCAGGCGAACAGGGAGTAATTGTCCGCGCAAAGCCGCTTTCGGAGGAAGAGCATCAGAAAATGCTTGGAGCGCTTCGCGGTCTCGGCGCTTTGGAGGAAGCGCGTTTTGACTCAATCGGTCCTGTCATCGGACAAGAGTTGAAAAACAAGTCGGCAACGGCGCTGGCTCTGGTGCTGATAATGATTGTCGTTTATGTCGCATGGTCTTTTCGCGGAGTAGGGCATGTGATTTCAAGCTGGAAATACGGCGCGTTGACCGTTCTCGCCGGACTCCACGACATTATTATTCCACTCGGCGTATTCGCGATATTGGGACAAACATCCGGTGTTCAAATCGGCACTGCGTTTGTGGCGGCGCTTCTAACCATTCTTGGATATTCCGTGAACGACACTATTGTGGTTTTGGATCGCGTGCGGGAAAACCTGTTTCACCAAGAAGGGAAATCGCTTGGCGAAATGGTTGAAATGTCCATTCGCCAAACGCTGGCTCGTTCCGTAAACACTACACTGACAACCTTGCTCGCGCTTGTTGCCGTATATATTTTCGGCGGTGAGAGCACGAAATTCTTCGCTCTCGCTTTGCTGATAGGCATTGCAGTCGGCGCCTACTCGTCCATCTTTATCGCCGCGCCTCTGCTTGTAAGCTGGGAGAAGTGGGATGCGAAGAGAAGGGAATTGAAGGGTTCATGATTTCGCAGTTTGACGCGTTATGTTATCGCCGCTGATTGAACTTAAAACAACGCGCGCCTATCTGGAAGAAAGACAGGAAGAGTTAAAATCGCGCGTGAAAGAGGCGCGCGAAGAAATGAATGACGCGGCTCTCCGCAACGGCCTTTCGTTTATACTTCCGGATAAAACATTGCCGACTCCGGTGTCACTAGGCACAGTGTTTATGGAAGAAAAACGACTCTATGAGGCCGAGGCGGACTTGCGACACATATTGAACGCGGTAATTAAGGTGCGCCGTGCGTATTTTGACGGTAATCCCGACATTCGCCACACCTTGCTTCTGCCGAAGGCGGAGGCAACTTTGATTCACGCCGAAAACCCCAGAGACGATTCTTTCGGTGTTTTAAGATTTGACGGGTATCCAACCGAGCGCGGTTTTATGTTAACCGAGATTAATTCGGATAATCCCGGAGTGATTTCCGTGCTGACTTCATTCTGGAAAAGCGCCGCGCCGCTTTTGATATCGTCGGATTTTGGGAAGAGATTGCTGAATACGCCGAATCTCTCCGATGAGCTTATTGAAAGCGTCAAAGAAAGATTTTCGCCGAATAAAATAGGATTGCTTATGCCGATGAATTACCCGTCCTCGGAATGGAGATGGGAACAACGAGCGTTTGAACAGGCAGGGATAAAGACCGTGATTGGAACGACTTCGGAAATATCGTTTGAAAACGGTGTGCTGAAAATTGCCGGCGAACAAGTGGACGCAATAAGGCGAATTGCCGAGATAGGTCAATACACAAGGTCCGCAAAAGAAGTAAAACCGTTGCTGAAGGCATTGTCAACCGGAACGGCAAGATGCTTCAACGGTTTCGGCGACCGTCTTCTCGGATATAAAACGACATTTGCGATTTTGACCGACCCGAAATACCGCTCAATGTTCACCGAAGATGAAGTGAACGCGATTAACGAACATATACCTTGGACGCGGCTTCTCACTCCGGAGGCGGCGGATGAAGCTATGAGTCGTCATTCCCAGCTTGTTATTAAGCCGGCCGGCGAAACGAGGTCGCGCGGCGTAACCGTTGGGCCGGAAGTGAGCGAGCGCGACTGGCAGAGCGCATTGATGTCAGCGGCGTTTGACCCGAAACAATGGGTGGTGCAAGCCGTCGTACCCGCGCTCAAAACTCCCGTTCTTGAAGACCACGGCAACACGGTTTCAATTGAAGACAGATATGTGGACTTTTCTGCGATGGTTTTCTGGAGAAAAGAAAAACCGGTTTTTCTTCCCGCGTTTTCTGGTTATAACGCCCGGCTTATTTCATCAGTGTCAAATGGCAGTAAATTGCTTCTGCCTTTTTTTCTGAAAGACGAAACTACCGTTTAGGATTCATCGCCATTTTCGCCGTGTTTGGCCCTGCGCCGCATATTCATATCCAAAATCGCTTTTCTTAATCGTAGATTTTTCGGAGTAACTTCAAGAAGCTCATCGTCGCCCAAATACTCAATCGCCTGTTCTAACGAAAGCTCGCGCGCGACCTCCAGACCGGCCACCACTCCTTCTCCTTTGCTGCGAATGTTCGTCATCTTTTTTTCCTTGCACGGATTGACATCCATATCTTCCACTTTGGCGTTCTGACCAATAATCATTCCCGGATACACTTGCACCTGCGGTCTAACGAACAATCTCCCGCGCTCCTGCAAACTCAAAAGAGAATAACTCATTGTTTCTCCGCGTTCCATTGAAACCAAAGACCCGTGAGCATTCGCGTCCACCTCGCCAGCCCATTCCTTAAATCCTAAAAGCAAACTGTTCAAAATCCCGTTTCCTTTTGTGTCGGTGAGAAACTCGCTACGGTATCCGATAAGCCCGCGCGTCGGTATTTCAAAATCCAAAAACGCAGTCCCGTTCTCCATCCGCATATCTTTCATCTCTCCTCTGCGCTTTCCCATATGTTCAATGACAACACCTGAAAACGACTCCGGCACTTCAATTGAAACCAACTCAAACGGTTCAAGCTTTTTTCCGTTTTCTACTTTTACAATAACCTGTGGTTTAGACACCTGAAGTTCGTATCCCTCACGGCGCATTTTTTCAATCAGGATTGCCAGGTGCAATTCTCCGCGGCCGGCAACTTCAAAAGTGCCGTCTCCGGTTTTTTCAACACGAAGCGCCACATCGTGCGCAACTTCGCGCATCAATCTTTCTTCAACATTTCTTGAAGTGCAAAACTGTCCTTCTTCTCCAGCAAAAGGCGAAGTGTTCGCGGAAAATTGCATCTTTACTGTCGGTTCTTCAATTTCCAAAACCGGTAATGCTTTTGGATTTTCCGCGTCTGCTATCGTCTCCCCGATTTGTATTCCATCAATTCCGGAAATCGCAATTATATCTCCGGACGACGCGTCTCCTATTTCGGTCATTCCGAGTCCGCCGAAAGTTAAAAGGGTTGAAATTTTTGCAGGATGAAACTTTCCTTCGCGGTCAATCTGCACAACCTGTTGCCCTCGTTTTACCTTTCCGGCAATAACGCGCCCGATTGCGAGCGTACCTTTGAACGCATCCCCGCGCATATTCACAACTGAAATTTGAAGCGGAGCATCGTCGTTCGCCTCCGGCCCCGGAACCTCCTTCAGTATTCCGTCCAAAAGCGGTTCAATGTTTTTCATTGAAACCATATCCGGTTCAAGTCCGGCAAGTCCATTCACTGCGGACGCATAGAAAACCGGAAAATGCGCCTGCTCGTCAGACGCGCCAAGGTCAATAAATAAATCAAAAGTACGGTCAACGACCCACGAAGGTCGCGCATCCTTCTTGTCAATCTTGTTTACGACAAGCAGGATTTTATGTCCGGCCTCAATGGCCTTTTTCAAAACGAATTTTGTCTGTGGCATCGGGCCTTCCTTTGCATCAACGAGGAGCAAACAGCCATCTACGAGGTGCATTATTCGTTCAACTTCGCCTCCGAAGTCCGCATGACCCGGGGTGTCAACGATATTCACTTTTACTCCTTTCCACATAATTGAAGCGTTCTTCGCGAAAATCGTAATTCCGCGTTCTCGTTCAAGTTCGTTTGAATCCATAATCGTGGTCCCTTCCGCCACATGCCCCGAAACCGCATGACTTTGCTTCAAAAGAGCATCCACGAGCGTTGTTTTGCCGTGGTCCACATGCGCAATTATCGCAATATTCCTCAAATCGGTTCTCATAAGCGCGAAGAGTAGCGAACTTTACCAATAAAATCAATGGTCTGTGGATAAAGGGGTCTGACCCCTTTATCCACAGGTTGCCGATCCCAAGTACCTAAAACAAAATCCCCGCCGAACGCGAGCCCAGCAGGGACTTCGTTCGGCGAGGCCGAGAATACTCGCGCGCCACCTCCGAGGCGCTGGACACTCTACTCTACCACATTGTATACGGTGCCGGGTCCCATATACGGGAGCTCTGCTCCCTGGAACTGGATACCGCCGGCAGGTACCGCCCACGGGTATGCTGACCCCAACTGGATGTAGGTTCCGGTGTCCACATCGGTCCACCCGAAGATGTCGGTGGACAATCCGAACCGGCTTCCGACCGGAACCATGGAGGTGAAGTCCGCTCCAAAGCGGTACTGCAACACCAGGGTCTCTCCCTCTGATATGAGGATGGGATCGATTTGAATCGTTCCTCCCATCACTCCACTGTTCTCCGAGTAGGAGAGGTAGTGAAGTTCATCCCCAGGTGCGAAGGAGAGGGTGTTGCTTGCGCCGGAGCCGAGGAGCGTGTCCGCGACTGGGTTGCGGAGCTGCATCTCCGCACCCGCCTCGTACGGTCCCACATTCCACCCCGCGCCGAGGTCCTGGTCGACGACGAGGAAGGTGTGTTCCACCTCGATTGGACCGCACATGGCGGTGACCGAGATGGACAGCGTCGCCGTCTCACCCCGAGCGATGTCGTAGGATGGGTCGCTCATGATCCCGAACAGCGGGAAGGCCGAGACCTCCTGCCACTGCAATGGATTGAACGCTCCATTCCACACCTCGAAGGTGTTCCCGCAGATTTCCCCGGGTTCCAGCGGGTCGCTCTCCGGGGTGTCATCCCCCGAGCCCTCATCTTCCTCTGACTCTGGTGCGTCCACCAAGGCCTGATCGAAGATGTCGTGCAACCGCACGACACTGTCCACCGGATCAGAGCCGAGGTTGGCGTCCGCGACTGCGTCAGCCAAACCCGTCGGCATGGCACGCAAACTGGTGTCGCTCTCACAGCCGCTCACGAGAGCGGCGAACAGGCCCGCGAGGGCCAGGAACAGGTACTTCTTCATGACTTCATCTCCTCGTGGCTCTTTGGATAAAGGCGGCCACAGCCCAGAGGTTCCGCGCAAGATAATTCAGGCGCGAATCCGAGGTTTGGAATGGAATTATATTTTAGACGCCCCGGTGGGGCGTCTCTACAGTACTATTCCAGTCAAAAACCCGAATTCGCACCGTTTTGCTCTATTTCACTCCTTGTAAAGAACCGTGGTTTATATCACAAAAATGGGGTTTTGTCAACCGTTTTTTTCTGGTATATTATCCATCACGCTAATGATTAATATCAAAATATGCCAACAAACAATCCTCTGTGGATAGGTCTCGCGGCAGGAATTGCCGGAAGTTTGCTTATGAACGCGGTTTTCTTCGGTGTGTTGAAGCCGAAGGCGGAGCAAGTCGCTGATAACGACAAGCAAGACATTGTATCTGACACACAAAACAACACAGATGGCGGTGGAACAAAATCAGCGCCGGCTCCGCTTTCAATTGAAAATATTGTTTCATCAGCATCCCCCGCCGTGGTTGCAATCAGCATCAGCAAAGATATGCCGGTGTACGAACAGTATAACGAGAGCGCACCATCGCCATTTGGCGGACTCGGTTTCCCGCAGTTTCAAATCCCAAGACAGCGACAAACAGGAACCGAAAAACGCGAGGTAGGTGGCGGTTCTGGTTTTATTATCAGCGCTGACGGATATGTGGTTACCAATAACCATGTCGTTTCAGACGAGACGGCAAGCTATACCGTTATCACTTCAGACGGAACGGAATATCCCGCGAAGGTAGTAGCAAAAGATTCTGTCTTGGATATCGCGGTCGCAAAAATTGAAGCGACTAATCTTCCATTTTTGAAGTTCGGAAATTCGGATAATTTGAAACCTGGTCAGAGCGTCATCGCCATCGGAAACCCATTAAACGAGTTTAGAAATACCGTATCTGTCGGGGTCGTTTCAGGCCTAGCTCGTTCAATCACCGCGCAAGACGGCCGTTCTTCTGAACAGCTTGAAGGACTGATTCAAACTGACGCCGCAATCAATCCTGGAAACTCCGGAGGACCGCTCTTGGATAAAACCGGAAAAGTAATCGGTGTGAATGTCGCCGTTGCGGGCAATGCGGAAAACATCGGCTTCGCAATTCCTTCAAATCTTGTTCAAAGCACAGCAAATTCCATTATTGCAAACGGTCGTGTGGTGCGCCCATATATCGGTGTCCGTTATATAAACATCACAAAGGCAGTAAAAGAAAAGTTCGCGCTCACGGTTGACGAGGGCTCATTCGTTCTTGGAGACGGACAAAACCCGGCGGTAATTGATAACTCACCGGCGGATAAAGCCGATATTCAGGAAAAAGATATCGTTGTCTCGGTTGATGGAGAGAAAATTAATAGTGAACACACCCTTGCCGGCCTCATTCGCAGGAAGAAAGTCGGTGATACGGTTTCCCTTGAAGTAATCCGAGATGGAAAGACGATAATAATAAAGCTCACACTTGAAGAATTGCCACAAACCAAATAAACGAGGTAAAATTACTATTATTCACCTAAACAATCTTATGGGATTTTTTGACAAGATTAAGGGGGCGTTAAACATTGGAGGGGTTAAAATCGCGCTAACATCGGCGGGGAGCGTTCAAAACGGACAGAACCTTGAAGTTACGCTCGCGCTCACGGGCGGAACGGCGCCTTCAAACATTAAGGGAGTACACATTTCGCTTGCCGAACAGAAGTCAGCAAGGCAATATGGCATTGGTGGAAATAATTCAACTAATGTGCAAAGAACCGTCCTTGCGCAAAAAGACGAACCGGGCGGATTCACGCTTGGCGCTGGAGAACAAAAAACATATTCATTCTCTCTCCCTGTTCAGGCGGCGCCAGGACAAGCCGACCAAGCCGGCGTGATGGGTGCGCTAGGGAAATTGAACGCGATGGCTACAAAAGAACAACGAGCTTGGACATTGGACGCCTCGGTTGAAGTGGAGGGCTCAATCGGCGCCAGAACTTCTTCCGCGATAGTCGTTACATTCTAAACAAACACAGCACAGATTTATCCGCTCCGAAAGGGCGGATTTATCTATCGGCTTGAACAACCGCGACTACAATCGTCAGAACCCCCGCGATGATGATGAACCAAATCATATTGTGGTGTATAATAGCATCATCTATGAGCAAACAACAAAAAACTGTACGCATGCCGGATGGTGAGGTGTGCAATGGCGGCTCGTGTCGCTTTCCGCGCGCTACCGCAGAGATGCCGGAAGAACACGCCGAGCTGACCTCACACAATATGAGTGATATCACCTGGCGAATTTTTCGTATAATGGCGGAGTTTGTTGAGGGGTTTCAGTTTTTGACGACAACCTTCAAAGAAGTATCCATTTTCGGTTCCGCAAGAATAAACGAGAACTCGCCGTGGTACAAGGAAGTTGTGAAACTCGGAAAAATACTCGGCGACGAAGGATTTACGGTAATCACCGGTGGCGGACCCGGAATGATGGAGGCGGCGAATCGCGGAGCGTTTGAAGCGGGCGCTCCGTCTCTTGGATTAAATATACAACTTCCTACTGAACAACGCGTCAACCCGTTCGTAACTAGAAGCAAGGCGTTTTATTATTTCTTCACGCGGAAAGTTATGCTGACTGCCTCCGGTCAGGCGTATGTGTTTTGCCCCGGAGGTTTCGGAACTTTAGACGAATTTTCGGAAATCTTGACCTTGATTCAGACGGACAAAATGTCTCGTGTTCCATGTGTACTCTTGAGTCACGCTTTTTGGGACCCAATGGTAGCGTGGATGCGAAAAGAAATGCGAGACGAGTTTGAAACAATTTCGCCGGAAGACCTAGACCTGTTTACGATAGTGGACACAGCCGAAGAGGCGATGGATATTATTAGAACATCAAAAGAGAGAACGATATTTTAGAATTAAATGAAAAGACAGCTCATTGAGCGGTCTTTTCGGTTATATGACGAAGGTCTCACTAAACCTGTAGCCATCGGTTACTTCGTCTCCTTATGCCCCACATGCTTTTTGCATACTTTGCAAAACTTTGAAAGTTCCAAACGGCCTTTCAATGTTTTTTTGTTCTTTTTGGAATGGTAATTTACCGTTTTGCAGGCGGTACATTCCATCTGAATAATATTATCTTGGCTCATAAAGT
This sequence comes from uncultured Gammaproteobacteria bacterium, assembly GCA_964365275.1. GTDB lineage: Bacteria > Patescibacteriota > Patescibacteriia > UBA9934 > UBA11717 > CAYIOW01. The sequence goes on along the minus strand of CAYIOW010000001.1, from coordinate 12,541 downwards.
TTCGTCAGGTTATCATGAAGCGGAGTATGCGTCAAGAAAAAAGAGACGACCTCTATTTGTCGTCCCCCAAGAGGGTTCGCGCAAGCTCCAGAAGCTTGTCCCAGATTTCACCATCAGTCATTTTGGCCATCGTTTCGCGGTCCGCGCCGACGAAACCGGAAGAGGCGCGTCTGAACGACCCGATTACCTCGTCGCGAACCTCCCGTCCGACTTTCTCGCCTCGTCCAAGCACCGCAAGACACCGCGCGAGAAGCGATAACGCTTCGTTTTTCGCGATGGCATATGTCGCTGAAGACATATCGGAAGAATTGAACCTCATAGAACATCGTCTCCTTTCGTGTCTTTACCTTCGTACAACAACGCCCAAAAATAGTCAATCGCCGCGTCAGCCACCCTATCGCGCAGGGCCTCATTGTCACTTGAACCTACCAGAGGATGAAATTCGTGCGGTAGCCGGTTTTCAGCATCTGAAAGATTCCTAATCGCTATCCTTATGCTATCAACGAAGGCGATATGCGCGTTTCGTCTAGCGCGGTCGGCCACCTCAATCGCCGCTTTGTCGCGCCTATAATCCGGTTCTGATGCCGCCTGGCGCAAGTTTACCCGCGCCTCAAGATACTCGAAAACATTCGTGCGGATATTTTTTATAAGTTTTTCCAATGTATCAGGATTTTTCTTCCTTGAATCGGCATTATCATCGTCGTCGCTCTCGTCATCGGTCTTCGCTTTCATCGCTTCAAGTCGTTTATTTAGCCAATCGGAAAGGCGATAAATTGCCGTGTCGGTAACCTGCCGTATTTCGCGACCCGGTTCTTTTTCGTGTCCTTCAAGAAAATGATAATGGATTCTTTCATGCATAGGATTAGATTTTATCACGGCGCGGGCAGGAAGTTATCCACATCGCAACAACGGCGCGGTTGACAGGGAAGGCGTATACCTATACCATAGGTATACATATGAAAAAACATAACCATTCCGGCGTTTTGGCGCAGATTAACAAAGCGAAGGGTCAGTTGCTTCGCGTGGAGAAGATGACAACCGACGGGCGTTACTGTATGGATATAATCCAGCAGATTAACGCGCTTCTCGGGATTCTCAAACAAGCAAATAATGCCATGCTTGAAAGCCACCTTCACACATGCGGCGCGAAATTGGCGTCCAAAGACCCGAAAGCGCGCGAACGGTTCATAGCGGAGATAATGAGAGCATGCGATATTTCGCAGAGGCGCAGATAATTAATCGTTTGGAAATCAAATATGCATAAAATCACATTCTTTATCACGAATTTGAGTTGTGACGCTTGCACGAAAATAAGCGAGATGTCGCTGAAAAAGATCCCGTCAGTGCTTGATGTGAACATACGGCTGAACGACGGGCGTGCCGAACTCGTTTCAAGCGAGCAGGTGTCGCAGGAATTAATAAGAGATGCGCTTAGCGAAAAGGGATATAAAGTGAGTTTCAATATTAAATAATTGAGATATGAAAAAAATCTACCGCGTATTCGGAATGCACTGCGTGTCCTGCGAGACATTGATTGAAGAGGCGTTGCGTGAAGTGCCCGGAATTATATCGGCCGATGTGAATGTTGATACGGGGCTTTGTTCAGTTGAAATGGACGACGGCATTTCCGATGAAGTTGTTTTGAAGACGATATCAGATGCTGGATACAAAGGAGAGTTTGTTGAAATTGCGCAGTCGGCGGAACAAAACGGGCTTATTACAGTGCCGTCGGAACGCGAATCGGTGCGTATGCATTACACGATGGAAACGCAAGGTAAAGATGACGGCGCGAAACACATAAGGCAAAGCGGGCTTTTAGAATTTCCGAAAGATTATTCAGGCGTTGACCGTTTGGTTTCAAGCTTGCGTGGCCTTTTTCATCAATCAGGAGCGCCTTCAAGAGATGTGCCGTACGCAGAAGTGTCGGAAAAGGTGTCCGTCATGCCGAAGACGATTATGTCTGGAGCGCAAAGGTCTGATTTTAGAGTATCCGGAATGCACTGCGCGTCCTGCGCGGGCATTATTTCAAACAGTGTCAAAAAATTGCCGGGCGTTTCAGATGTTCAAGTAAGTTTTGCCACCGGAAAGGCGCGCGTGTCTTATGACGGCTCAAAAACCAACGACGAGGAAATAATTCGGCGCATTAAAAAAGCCGGATACGGTGCGGAGAAATTTCTTGCTGATGACCCTGAAGAAGACAAGAAGCGACGGGAAGCGGAAATAAAACGCTACAAAACTATGTTCTATTTCGGTTTTGCGCTGTCCTTGCCGATGCTGTTCTTTATGTTTCTGGACTTCGCGCCATTCCCCGGGAAATCGGCCATTCTTCCATGGGTTGGAGTAATTTCGCTTATTCTGTCAACGCCGGTGCAGTTTATTTTGGGCGCCGGATTCTACAAAGGAATGTGGTCTAGCTTGCGGATGAAGATGTTCGGGATGGACAGCTTAATCGCGATTGGAACTTCTGCCGCGTATTTTTACAGCGCGGTGAATTTTATTCTGTACGCCTTCGCGAACGGCAGTGCGCTCGGAGCTTTCGGAGAAAAAATTCCGGAATTGTATTTTGAAACCGCGGCGTTTCTGATTACCTTTGTGCTTTTGGGAAAATGGCTGGAAAGCAAAGCGAAGGGCGAAACATCGGATGCGGTCAGAAAACTTATGGACCTTCGCGCGAAAACCGCTCGAGTGAAGAGAGACGGAGCGGTGCTTGACATACCTGTTGACGAAGTGGTTTTGAATGACATCGTAATCGTCCGCCCGGGCGAAAAAATTCCGGTTGACGGTATTGTGATTTCCGGCTCGTCTTCCGTTGACGAGTCAATGGTTACCGGCGAGAGCATTCCGGTTGAGAAGGCGACTGGCGACAAAGTTGTCGGAGCGACCATGAATAAGGTGGGCAGTTTTGAATTTCGCGCGACGCATGTAGGGGCTGACACGGTCTTGTCGCAAATCGTGCGGCTTGTTGAAGAAGCGCAAGGTTCCCGCGCGCCGATTCAGGCGTTCGCCGACCGCGTTTCGTCGTGGTTCGTTCCTGCGGTAATCTGCATCTCCGTCTTAACATTCGTGGTGTGGTTCCTGGTTCTTGGAGCTCCATTGAGTTATTCGCTGATGGCGTTTACCGCGGTTTTGGTCATCGCCTGTCCTTGCGCTTTGGGGCTTGCGACGCCGACTGCGATTATGGTTGCGACGGGAAAGGGAGCGGAGCGCGGAATATTGATTAAAGGCGGAGAGCCGCTGGAAATGGCGTGCAAGGTCAAAGCGATCATATTTGATAAAACGGGAACGCTGACAAAAGGCAAACCTGAGGTTACCGATGTCGTTTCGCTTTCGGATGAAGACGAAGACAACATTGCATCGATAGCGGCAAGTTTGGAAGCGAAATCGGAGCACCCTCTTGCGGAGGCGATTGTGAATTACGCGAAGGAAGAGGGTTTGGCGATTGAAGACGCGAGCGAATTCAGCGCGATACCGGGACACGGAGTGAAAGGAAAAGTCGGAGCGGCGGAATATTTTCTCGGGAACCGAAAGCTTATTGAGGAAACATTGCATCTTGATATTCAAAAAGCCGACAGAAAAATGCGCAAGCTTGAAGAGGCCGGGAAAACGGTTATGCTTCTTGCGACTAAAGACGGAATTATGGGAATGATTGCCGTCGCGGACGCCGTAAAGGAGTCAACCGCGCAGGCGGTTGACGCTCTCAAGAAAATGGGACTGGCGCTTTATATGATAACCGGCGATAACGAACGAACCGCGCAAGCGATTGCGAAACAAGTGGGAATTGAAAATGTGTTGTCTGAAGTTTTGCCGGAGGACAAAGAAAAGGAGGTGAAGAAATTGCAGTCGGCGGGAATAAAGGTTGCCATGGTCGGCGACGGCATTAACGACGCGCCGGCGCTTGCCGCGTCTGATTTAGGAATAGCGATGGGTAGCGGAACCGATGTGTCAATGGAAGCGGGAGGCATAGTTCTGATGCGCAGCGACCTTATGGATGTGGTCGGAGCCATTCAGTTGAGCCGTGAGACGCTCGGGAAAGTGAGACAAAACCTGTTTTTTTCGCTCTTTTACAATGTGAGCGGAATACCGATTGCGGCGCGTGTTTTTGCCGTCTGGGGAATTGTGCTTCGTCCGGAACTCGCCGGATTGGCAATGGCATTGAGCTCCGTGTCAGTCGTTTCAAACTCATTATTGCTTCGCCGATTCAATCCAGGACGAAGAAATATATTATCATCGGTGGCCCCGTTTGTTATGACGGCAGTATTTCTCGCCGCATTCGTGCTGATGGCAAGGTTAAGCACCGAATAAGATATATCGCCAACAAAGAACATAGCCACTTGAATGCGTGGCCATGTTTTTTTGTCGGATTATTGCACTCTAACGGTCCCTCTAAGTTCGCCATTTTCACAAGTTACCGCGAATACGCCTTTTTTGTCCGGAATGAATCTGATCACCGTTCCTCCTTCCGGATACTGCGCGGCGCGTATCTTCAACGGCTCGCTTATCACTGACTTGCATGTCTCTGACGCCTCGTCGGTTATTACCGTCCACTCTGTCGGAGCGCCGACAGTCACTGAAAGTTCGGACGGGAAAAACGCGCTTCCTCTTGCACGAGAATATGCATAACTTGCTTTTGAAACGTCCCATGTGTCTGCCGGTTGCGTCGGAGCGGGCGCCGTTGTTTTGGCGGTGTCTGTCGTTGTATCGCCGGCTACAACGGTAATTTGACCGCGATACATTCCCATTGAACACGAGAAGGGAATCGCGCCGGGGGAGCTTGGCGTGAATTCAAGCACATTTAGTCCGGGCTTCAATGTTTTTGCGACATTAAGCGCCGGCACGATGAGCGAAGACGCGCATGTAAATGAATTGGTTGAATTAATTTCCCATCGCACCGGAACACCGGCTGTAATCGTGAAACGGTTTGGCGAATATCCGCTTGCCGCCTGTGTCATTTTAATAACTTGCGTCCCGTTTGTTTTTTGCGCCACCTTTGCCGGGTTTTCGGTTGCGTTAGCTTTTCCGTTTCCTACGCCGAGAATTCCAACGCCGTTTGAAAGATTGAAGGCGCCGAAGAGCAATATCGCAACGCCAACCGTGGCATAGAAGATATCGCGGTGCTTTTTTATGATTGCCGTAAGTCCGCCAACGCCGAGAAGCGCGGGCGATGTTCCAAGCGCGAATGCACCAAGCAGAAGAGCCGCGGTTTTAGGGTCTCCGGTTCCAACAGCGAAAACCTGTACGGCTTGCGTGAACCCGCACGGAAGAAAAAAGGTAAGTGCGCCGAGCGTCATTGCGCGTTGATGGCTATATTCTTTTTGATGGCGATTCATTCCCAGAAGTTTTGCAAGTCCGGACGGAAGCGTTATTGAAGTGTTCGCGATTTTTGGCGAGAGATTCGTAAGTTTCAGTCCCAGGTAAATCATAATCGCCGCCACCGCGATTGTAAGAATCGCAAGGAATCCGGAGGACGGTTGAATCGCGCTCCCGATAAATCCAAGAACCGCGCCAAACCCGGCGTATCCAAAGATGCGTCCGATATTAAAGAAGAGGTGCGGTCTGAATTTCTGCCAAGAAGTTGCTTCCGGGTGCATTTCCGAATGTCGTGCCGAAATGGCGAGAACCAAGCCACCCACCATTGCCATACAAGTTGATACGCCGGCGACGAGACCGATTATGAGTGCGAAGGGGACTGTGATGTCATTTTGAGCGAGCGAGAAGTCAGTGAGTCCGAGTCCGCGTGCCACCAGATAGAGCGCGACCAGAATAAGCGCGCCGAGCCCCACATTTCGATAGACGGAGGCGTCTTCCGCAAGCCACGGAACCGATCCTTTTGATTCCGTCCCAACGGAATAACCGCAGGATTCAACCGCTTGTGATATTTCATCGCCGCTCGGTATGTCGTCTCCGTGTCCGACATGCGCGAGCCCGTCTCTATATGAAACGCTGACGGACAGCACCCCCTGAACGCCGCGGATTTTTTCTTCAAGAAGAAGTTCGCAGGAACGGCAGTGCATTCCGCGAATCGGGATAGTTATGTTTTTCAGATTTTTCATAAAAATAAAAACAAAAGCTAGATACGCCGCGCTTTTGTTTCTATTCTCTCTTCAAAATTGTGCCGATTAAAGACGGCGGTTTATGCGCGATAATACTTTGGCGATTTAAACGAGGATGCGGTTGCTCGGTACCATAAGCAATACCCAATACCTCATACCCGATATCCGACCACACATCAGAATTGACAGTAATACCGTTCCGTTCGGACGAAACCTGTTTCGCGAAAAGAATGATTGGACACACATTTGTGTCCGAACTCATTGACATTGGTTGTGGCTGTGTGTCTTGCGCAAGGCGTTCAGTTTCACATTCTTTGTGACTTATATTTGCCGCGTAAACCGGAGACACAAAAGAAAGACAATTGAAAAATGTCCCGCCAATTATTATGGCTACCAGGGACCAAAGCGAAAATCGTTGTAATACCGTATGCATGCAATTAGGATATAACAAAAGTTTATAGAAGTCAAAACAAAGTATTCTTTTCTCACCTACGAAAAAATTGCACAGTGTGTTTTTGTGCAAATTGTACGCGCTTTATTTGTTGGCGTGTATGGTGTTAATATGATGTCGTATGGATAACGCAAAACACTTTATTGAGAGTTTGCTGGAAACGGCTTACATTAAAATAAACGGGATTAGGGCTTGGGATTTGCGGGTGAATGACTACAGAGTGTTTAACCGTGTTATGCGCGAAGGGTCGCTTGGCTTTGGCGAGGCGTATATGGACGGGTGGTGGGAAACGGACGCGCTGGATGAAATGCTGACGAGGATTTTTCGCGCGAAGCTGGAGGACAAGGTTAGGTCGTGGAAGTCGTTAGGTTTTGCTCTTTCCGCGCGGTTATTCAATCCGCAGAGGAAGGCGAAGGCGTTTGAAATCGGCGAGAAGCACTATGACATTGGGAATGGATTATATCGGCGCATGCTTGACTCTCGTATGGTGTATACCTGCGGGTATTTTCAAAACGCAACGACTTTAGATGAAGCGCAGGAGGCGAAGCTTGACCTCGTCTGCCAGAAAATCGGATTGAAAAGTGGTATGCGCGTTTTAGACATTGGATGCGGGTGGGGAAGTTTTGCTAAGTTTGCGGCGGAAAAATACGGCGCGTCCGTTGTTGGAATCACTGTTTCAAAAGAGCAGGTTGCTCTCGGCCGCGAGAGATGCGCCGGACTTCCGGTGGAATTGCGTTTGCAGGATTATCGTGAGGTGGACGAAAAAGTTGACCGCGTGGTGTCGCTCGGGATGTTTGAACATGTCGGCGAGAAAAACTTTCGTACATATATGAAAGTCGTGAATCGTTGTTTGCCGGACGATGGTTTGTTTCTTCTACACACAATTGGAAAAAACTATTCCACGCATGCTGGAGACCCGTGGATTGAAAAATACATTTTCCCGAACTCAATGATTCCGTCTGCTAATCAAATTACCAAGTCGGCGGAAAAGATTTTTATGCTTGAGGACTGGCATAACTTCGGTGCGGATTATGACCGAACTCTTCAAGCGTGGTGGAAAAATTTCTCGGAGAATTGGAATGAGATAAAAAGCGAGGAACATCTGGACGAGAGATTCTTCCGTATGTGGGAATTTTATCTGAAGTCGTCTATGGCGACATTCCGCGCGCGCCGAAATCACTTGTGGCAGATTGTTTTTTCAAAAGGAAATCAGGCGCAACGGTACGAGGCGATCAGATAGTAGGCAGAAAGAGAAAAAGAGGGTGGAGAAGAAAAAATTAACTAACCACTTTTTTCGTAGGTACGAAAAAAGTGGTCGCATCAAAATTCAATAGGAGAAGATAATAGCAAGTTTCAATGGCAGTATTTGTACTGAAAGTTTGTTATAATTTCACAATGTCAAAAAATATCCAATGGATTGTCGGGATACTTGCGGCGCTTACGCTTATGCCGGCTCTGTTGGTGTTCTCGCTTTATCGCGCGACAGAACGAGAGCTTGCAGTAGACATGGTTTCGTTAGGAATGGCGGCGGCGCTCTCGCCAAAAGGAGTGGACGATGTCACTGATATCAAATTACTACTCGCTACAGCTAAAGTTGGAGCGGACGGATTTATTCAGCCAATTCCAGGGTTAGCGCTCAAGATTTCTAAAAATGACATTGCGTCTCTCTCGCCAAAAGAAGCACGCGCGGCGTTTTTTCGTCCGCTCGCGGAGGCGGTGTATGACGGTGGCGACGATGGCTTGAAAACACTTGCGACTTCGGCGTCAATGAAAGAAGCGGTAAGCGGGGGTGCGGGATTTTTGAAACTCGTTTCCGCGGATACACATACGATGTTATTAAAGGTGTCGTTCGTTGCGCTGATATTTCCACTTGTTTTTCTGTTGTTTCTGCTAATCTTTTCCATTGGTCGCAGTCGTTTTACAAGCGCAGGATGGTCGCTTATTTTTGGAAGCGCTCCGGGTCTTCTTATTTTCTCGTTGGCTTTTATTTTCATTTCTCGCGACACCGCGCCGGCAAGTTTTTCAAACGGCTTTGGTCCTGCCGCAAACTACGCGGCGTCTATCGCCCTCCCGCCTGTTCTAAAAATGATGGTTGAAACATACGGCTTGTTCTTTGCTGCCGGAATCACATTTCTAACCATTGCGCTAGTTTGGCGCATATCCACCTCAAATAAACAAACGGTAGTTATGACAACGCATAAGGACGCCGAAGATGTAAATCTCCCTCAAAACTCCGACAATGTACTTTGATGTTCTATGGAGTGGAACCGAATAAAAACCAAAGCGTTGCGGTCATAATGCATAGAGAAATTGAAATAATAACGGTGCGGCTATGCGACTCTCCAATAATCGTATGTTGTTTTCTCCATCGTGTATGGAGCGCAATTGTCAATAGTAATACAAGAAAGCCAAGTAAATTGCCTGCAATAACATCGGAGGTGTAATGCACGCCAAGATAGACGCGACTTAAATCTACCGCGATTGTCATAACTATTACTGACGATAATGTCGCGACACGAGTGGTCGTGTTTTTTGTTCCGAGAAAAATCAAATACGCCAGAAAACCGAATACGAACGCGGCAGTTGTCGCATGCCCGCTTGGAAACGAGAAGGAGTTCTCGCTTATTGCTCTGAATGCGATATCTGGCCTGCTTCGCTGAAAAATTTGTTTTAGCGATAACATCGCCAATTCGGTTGCGAAGAACCCGCTTACTGCCGCGATAGCAGTATCGGTATATTTTCTTACTAATGACGAAACGGCGACTGACAAAATTGTTATCAACGCGGTCCCAGAAGAGGCGAGAAGAGTAACAAAAAATAAGATATTCAGCGTGGCGATGTTTCTCTTTTCAAAAAGGTAATTGACGATTGCAATATCGGTTTCCCCACGCAGACCGAAAATAGACAATATCATGGCGGCGATTGCTGTCAGGATAAGTATTGAAGTTGTTTTATACATTTGATAAGTATCGCATTTTGATATTAAGACATATCAATTAAAAAACTATGCTTGAAAACTGTTCTTCGTATTATTCGTATGTGACCACTTTTTTCGTAGGTACGAAAAAAGTGGTCTTAAATTTTATTAGAGTAATAATCAATTACAACAATATGATTTATGTAATCTGTGGTAGCGTTATATCTGAACACAATATAGTATATTTTGATGGAAATTGATAGGATGTGGCTATAAACAATATGAATAAATCAAAATGCGATGTTTGTAAACGGCTTCCGGCGGAGAGTTACGCTTCGCAAGTCGGAGGGGCGGACGATAATAATTATCTTCCGACGGAAGTTGAGAAACTGGAAGTTATTGAAAATGACTTGCGTGGAACCAAGACATTGCGTTGTCTTAAATGCGGAGCGAAATTTCGTTTGGTTGAAAAGTACGAATATCTCGTAAACGGCGCGAGCGAAACGGAGCAGACACTCACGCGAATTTCGCCTTCTGAAAATGGCAATATATAAATTGTTATCATTCAATATCGGCGAGCGACATAATATAAAACAAAAAAACAGAGCCATCCAGTTCGGACGCTCTGGGTTAGCTTTCTTCTTTCTTTAGCGGAAAGAAGTGCTCAACGACGACCCTTGTATTGTTGTCAAAATGCGCCTGACGGATTTGTTCCTCTATTTCCTTAATGGCGAACATGGAATCTATCGGCGTATTACGCACAATAGATGCATTTCCGTACCCCTTCTCAGTAGAGGTCCAAAAGAAAGATCTTCTTTCCGAGTAGAACTTGTAAAACACGAAATACCAATATCTTATCATAGTAACTTCGTGCCTCCAAAGATTTATTTATCATAAATATAGATATCCTGTAAAGTAATCAGAAGAGACGCCGAGAATTTTATATTTATAAAACCGCCCGTATCAGGAGACGCGGGCGGAGGCAGATTAGAGGACCTTGGGGCGGAAGCGCCAGAGGATGGCGGTGACGACCGTTGTAGTAAGTCCGATCCACAACCACCAATTAAGGATGGTTTCCAAATTAGAATCGTAGGCCGACATGTGTAGCGCGGACACGATGAGCGTAAGTACCATACCCAACGAGCCGATGAAGGACTGTAGCGAGCCATAGGTTGCCCTGTAACCGCTCTCTACTCGTTCGGCTACATAGGCGGCTACGAATGGCTCAAAGGAACCGCGTCCAACTTCATGTGCCACTAGTAATATAAGCCATACGATGGTTGTTGGCGCTATTCCAAACAACATCATCGGAATTCCGCCAAGCGCAAGCGACAGTAGCATACCGGTTGAGCCGCTCAATCCCGCGCCGTGCTTGGAACGAACTAGCCACCCTGCCAGAGCGAGCGCGCTATACATAAGCGCCCATACCCACGAGAGTTGAATCTCGTTTATCTTCGTGAGTAACACAAGCGCCCAGTACATATTGAAAGCGCCGAACAGCCCGGTGCTTGCCTGCACGCCTATTGCCCATCTGAGCGATGGAGAACTCTTAAGGTGTGCAAATGCATGCTTCAGCGCCTCAAACTCACTCATCGTGCGCTCCGGTTCGCTTGAAGTCATCCATCTATACGCTATAAAGGTGGCAATGAGGCAGAATACCGCCTTCACCAACCAGAATGCGGAAGATGTTGTGGCGAGCGTGATTGGCACGGTTATAACGGCGCCGAGAACCGTTGCGACTCCGGTGATGAAGGTTCCGTGCGCGTAAACGCGACGGAGCGGTTCGGTTCTGTCCTTTGCGTCCGCAATCCACGCGGAGAGCGCTCCGGAAACAAAGGCGGCGCCTATGGATATAATAATCTCCACAGCAACCGCGCCGTAGAAACTCCTGACGGTTGAGTATAGGAGCGCTCCTAGTCCCCAGAACAACGCTCCGACTGTTACGGAAAATCCACGGCCACGGCCGTCCGCTAACATGCCGGTTGGAAGTTCAAACGCGATGACGCCCGCCCAGAAGATGGAGTTCAGAAGCGAAATCTGCGCCAAGGTGAGTCCTATTGAATGAAGCCACGGAACATAGAGAGTACAGGTGGCTCCGAGGGCGAACCGATAGAAGAATGTAAAGAGGTAATAGACGCTGGTGGAATTCATAGAAGCTCCTTAAAGAACAAAGAACCCGAGGTGATTCCCGGGTTCGCTTACATTTATGTTGAAGTGGATTATTTTTCAATATCCACACTTAAATGTAGGCCTACCCGGCAATCATAATCTTGTCCCGACATATCTTTGCCGAAGACGAGGTGATAAATTTGGGTAGACCAATTTGTCATACTGATTACAGTAAAACACATATGCGCCAATGTCGTCAAGTCAAAAAGGTAATGTACACACATATGGCTGTCTGTCTTGAACAAAATCTGAACTTTTTTCAAAGAAAATCCGGACGCTGACTTTTAATAATTTTCACTCGCTCTCGCTTTTCCGCCGCCGCCGAATTTCGTACCCCGCTTTGCGGGGCGCGCCACCATTTTTTAATCAATTAACTCGGTTTAGCAACCATCACAGATTTCTTACCCTTAAAAAGTAGCCACAACGCGCCCGTTAAAATTACAAATTCTGACCAAAAATCCCACTGAAACCACCATTGGCTAAGCAATTCTATTTTAGTAAATCTGGAATAATACCCTCCCGTCGGGTCTATGCCGGAGATTAAAAATGAGAAATGTCCAAACATTAAAAACGCCGTAAATATTACCGCGCCGATTAATATAATCTTATAGCTTCTTGATGTTTGCGGGGTTGATTTTGTTAGAAACAGAGTCCCAAACAGCAAAGCCAAAACCGTCGTATCTGTGAAATGAACATTAAGAAAGTCCCATAAAAGCTGTGGCCAAACGATAATGTTGCCGGTTCCGAGAGGAAGTTCAAAACTCTTCATACTAAAAATAGAATATCCATGTTTGTACGGCATCCAAATCTCCTGAACAAAAATCATTGTCAGTACAATCAGAAAGAGAAAACCTCCCGCCAAAATCCATTTCCAATTTGTATCTCTTTTCAGATTCAAGCTCGGCCTAGATATTTCGTATGCAAGGCCGATAAGAATAACAAGAAAGCCAATCC